>NZ_JASDCW010000009.1:0-112241 GCF_030407685.1 Planococcus sp. APC 3906
ACAATTTTCGCGCGAATACCTAATAAATGGTTATTATGGTACATAAATACTTACTATATTCTTTAGTTCGACCCGTTTGGCTACTTATTTGCCATTCCACTTCCATTTCAAGAAAAGTTCCACTGTTTTAAATTCATTTATTATTCTAATAAAACTATTTAAAAGTAAGTATTAAATAGTCTTACAGAAAAATTTAAATTTAGCGCCTATTTTACTAATTTTTAAGTTTTTTTTGATTTTCATACTTAAAAAAAGTATTATATTAGCATACGTAAAAAGGAGGTAGTAAGATGTCTGACAAATATAATCGCCAAGACATCGTGAACACAGTGCCGCAAAAAGGTTTCTTCGGCCATCCAAAAGGATTGTTTACTTTATTCTTTACTGAATTTTGGGAGCGCTTCTCATATTACGGCATGAGAGCCATCCTGGTTTTTTACATGTACTACGAACTTTCCGACGGCGGACTTGGACTGGACCAAACAACGGCCCTTTCCATCATGTCCATTTATGGATCTCTTGTTTATATGTCCGGTGTCATCGGTGGCTGGTTAGCCGATCGAATATTCGGCACATCGAAAGCCGTCTTTTACGGCGGAATACTCATCATGTTCGGTCACATTGCTTTGGCCATTCCTGGCAGTCTGCCGCTTTTTTTCGTTTCCATGGTACTCATCGTCCTTGGTACCGGTTTACTGAAGCCGAATGTTTCCAGTGTCGTCGGTGAAATTTATGCTGAGAACGATGACCGCCGCGATGCCGGATTCAGCATCTTCTACATGGGGATCAATATGGGTGCATTTATCGCGCCGTTGATCGTCGGTACAGTCGGCATGAATATGAGCTTCCACCTGGGCTTCAGCATTGCCGCAGTCGGCATGTTCCTCGGGCTTGTTGTATTCATGCTGACGAAAAAGAAAAACCTCGGTTTGGCTGGCACTGTGGTTGCAAACCCTTTGACTCCTTCCGAAAAATCAAGAACCATCAAAGTTTTCTCAATCGGCGCCATTGCCATTGCTGCCATCGTCTATCTTGGCTTGCAAACTGGCTTCCTGACGTTCGACAGCTTTATCGCATCAGTCGGTATTCTTGGGATTTTGCTCCCGACTGCTTATTTTGTGGTCATGTACCGCAGCAAAAAAACGACAGAAGTGGAACGTTCGCGCATCTTGGCCTACATTCCTTTGTTCATCGCATCGGTCATGTTCTGGGCAATCCAGGAGCAGGGATCGACCATCCTTGCAGCATACGCTGACACACGCACAGACCTTGAATTTGCGGGCATCACGATTTCACCTGCATGGTTCCAGTCGCTGAACCCATTGTTCATCATTGTGCTGGCTCCCGTGTTCGCATGGATGTGGGTTAAACTTGGCAGCCGCCAGCCTTCCATCCCGCAGAAGTTTTCGCTCGGCTTGCTGTTTGCCGGAATATCGTTCCTGGTCATCCTGCTTCCTGCCTATTTCGGCGGACCGGATACACTGGTGAATCCGTTATGGCTTGTACTGAGCTACTTGATCATCGTATTAGGTGAACTTGCCTTGTCGCCTGTCGGATTATCAGCAACTACCAAGCTGGCCCCTGCCGCTTTCTCAGCGCAGACGATGAGCCTTTGGTTCTTGTCAAACGCAGCCGCGCAAGCAATCAACGCACAGCTCGTGAAATTCTACTCAGCTGAAAACGAAATGATGTATTTCGGTATCATCGGTGGAGCATCCATCGTCCTGAGTATCATCCTGTTCCTATTAGCTCCAACCATCCAGCGCTATATGAGAGGCGTACGATAAATAAACGACAAAAGGCCGGAAGCATTTTGCTTCCGGCCTTTTTATTTCACGGTCAAACGTCCTTGATCACTAATCCCATCTGGCGCGCGAATGCCATTGCCTGTTCTGGCGACACTTCGCAGCCTGCCAATTTTTCGACAGTCACTTGGATGTTCTCAAAAGAATTGCTGCTCAGGTCGACGCCTTTCAAGCTAGCTTCAACAAAATTGATGTCGTTCATCTCGCATTTATCAAATTCGGTCTGTTTTAATTCCGCTTGGTAAAAATCAGCATAGCGCAGACTTGATGATTCAAAGCGCGCCGTATTGCACAGCGAAAAACCGAATGTCGCGTAATTGAGCACGCAATCCTGAAACAGGGTATGGCGCACGCCGGCTTCCGCGAAGTTCGTGCCGACAAGCTTGGAATTACGGAACTCCGTCCGGTGAAAGACGCAGCGGCTGAAATCCGCGTTCGACAAATCACAATTGATGAACAGAACGTCGATAAATTCACTGCGCGGCCACGCTGCTTCAAGGAAATTGACGTTTTCGAAAATGACTTTATCAACCCGAAGCCCCTCCTCCGGTTCGATGTCGATGGTTTCATGTACGATTTTGCAATTGCTTATGTAATGGTCGTCCAACGCAGAGGAAAACGGCATGGTTTCCATATCATTGGATATTATCGGCGCAAGGCGCTTGGCTTTTTTCAACATGAATCCCCCTTTAACTGAACAAGCGGCCGCTTCCAAATGGAAAGTGGCCGCTTTGTTATAGCAATTTATCCAATTGACGGCGTTTTTTCAATGCATGACCGGACGAGCATCGGATCCACGATGTAGTCGTCTTCCACTTCCACTTGGTATAGCTTGCTGTTGTGCATGAACTTGAAAATCCCGTTATTGAAATCTGTGCCAATTTCTTTGAAGAAAATTCCTTCATACTGGCATTCTTTCGTTTGGGTAAAACTGATTTTATACGTGTCAGCGTCTTTCACTAAATAGCAGCGGACCCCTTTTTCAAATTCTTCATGATCACTGCCTTTGATTGAACGTTCGACTGAAACGACATGAAAATCCGCAAATGGAATTTCCCGCAGCAGCGAATTCAAGAAAGAGCCTTTTGTAATTTCCTCCCAGCGGCTTCTCGCCGTCTGGCCGATGATGATTTGGGTAATATTCAAATCATGCGAAACTTCGGCAATGACTTTTGCGGAGGGGCGGCTTTCATTATCCCGGATGATAAAATCCTCAGCCCCGTATTCTTCAGCCAGTTCTTTCCACCGTTCAACATAAGCTGATTTTTCGGTATCAAATTCATCAAATGGCCGTGAATCGACCATCAATATATACAACGGACAATCCAGCATGCTCGCCAGCTTGTTCCCACGGTTAATCAGGCGTTCGCCATTCGGCCCGTAAAAAACGCAGACCAATATGCTTTCGTCCATACGCCCTCTGATTTTTTTCATCTTTTTCACACCCCTCCTATGATTTTCTATGCAATCTTTCTTCACAATCCGTAAGTTCAAAACTATGACATTGTACTGCGTATTTCATTATAAATCAAGACACGCCTTCACTTACCTGTACCATACAGGAGCCCATAAGTGAAAACAAGCCGTTATTCCTGTATAATTTAATGTATATGCCAATAGCCTAACCCATATTCCATTCCACTCAGGCTGCTACTGTCAGCCTTTTTTATTTACCTGTTCCTAATCCCAACTTCAGGAGGTTTTGCAATGCATTTTCTTATCTTAGCCATTTTGATTCCCTTTCTCGCAGCCGCTTGCATTCCATTCATACATAGGCGCATTGGGCTAATTAACATCGGCTGGCTCATCCTTGCTGTTCCTTTGGCACTTTTCATCGTTTTTGTTTTTCAGATTCCTGTCATCTCATCCGGAGAAACCATCTCCGCATCCATCGATTGGATTCCTTCCCTCGGCATCAATTTCACCATTTTTGCGGATGGCCTCAGCCTGATTCTTGCTTTGCTGATTACCGGCATGGGAACCTTAGTTATTCTCTATTCCATCTACTATTTGTCTCCAAGGGATTCACTTCCACATTTTTACGCTTACTTGCTCTTGTTCATGGGAGCAATGCTGGGCGTCGTCCTCACTGATAACTTATTGGTCCTGTATGTTTTCTGGGAACTGACGAGCATTTCCTCGTTTCTATTGATCGCTTTTTGGTATCACCGAAAAAATTCCCGTGTCGGCGCCCAAAAATCTTTGCTGATCACGGTTTTCGGCGGCTTCGGCATGCTGGCAGGCTTCTTGATGCTGCATGTCATGACCGATTCTTACAGCATCCGCGAAATCATCTCCGTCATCGGACAGCACACAGACCACAACTTATACTATCCGGCGCTATTCCTGGTGCTGCTCGGGGCGTTCACGAAATCGGCCCAGTTCCCTTTCCATATCTGGCTGCCCGATGCCATGGAAGCTCCGACTCCCGTCAGCGCTTACCTGCATTCAGCCACCATGGTCAAGGCTGGCATTTACCTGGTCGCCCGTTTCACTCCGATTTTCGGCGGCACGGCTTCCTGGTTTTGGACGGTGACATTGGTCGGGCTCGCCACGTTGTTCTGGGGAGCATTCTGCGCTGTCCGCCAAACCGATTTGAAAGCGCTGCTTGCCTACTCGACCGTCAGCCAGCTCGGCCTGATCATGAGCCTATTCGGCATGGGATCGGCTGCCCTTCATTACGGCGCCGCCCCTGAAGGCGCCGTCTACGGACTGGCTACGTTTGCCGCGCTGTTCCACCTGGTCAACCATTCCACTTTCAAAGGCGCATTATTCATGGTGGTCGGCATTATTGACCATCAAGTGGGAACGCGTGATATCCGGCGTCTCGGCGGACTGATCGCATTCCTTCCAGCCACGCTTACGTTCGCGGTGATCGGCAGTTTTTCCATGGCCGGTTTGCCATTATTCAACGGTTTCCTAAGCAAAGAGATGTTTTTCACAGCTTCGATCAATGCGGCCGGACTTCCGTTGTTTTCCGCTGCCGCCTGGGGCTGGATTATTCCTGTTATCGCTTGGACAGCGAGCGTCTTGACGTTCGTTTATTCGATGATTCTTGTGTTCCAGACGTTTTTCGGCAATTACCATCCGAAAAAACTCGATAAAAAACCGAAAGAAGCTCCTTTGGGCATGCTGATTTCTCCCGCAATCCTCTCCATCTTGATCATCGGGATCTTTTTCGCGCCGAATTTGCTTGGGGACCATTTGCTGAAACCGGCAATGGCCACTTTGCTCCCGGGTGTGGCCGGCGCAGCCCCTCACATTTCGGCCTGGCATGGCGTTAACGCCGAATTGCTGATGACGCTCGGAGTTTTTGCTATCGGCGCTGTCCTGTATGCATTCTTGCGCCAATGGAAGAAAATCTATGGCCTCCTGCCTGAAAATTGGGCATTCAACGTGTTGTACACCAACTTCCTGAGCGGCCTTGAACGAAAATCGGCACAATTGACCGGTTCTTATATGACAGGCCATTTGCCGCATTATTTCACCTACATTTTCGTGTTTTTCATTCTTGCAGCTGGCGGTTCCTTGCTGTTGTCGGGTGGATTGACGTTCGACTTCGCAAACGACGCGCCGCTTCCGGCATACGAAGTGCTGCTGGCTATTGTCATGATGATTGCCGCCATCGCCATTCTTTTCGCCAAATCTAGGCTGACAGCAATCTTGCTGAATGGCGTTCTCGGCTATTCCATCGCGATTTTCTTCGTCTTGTTCCGTGCGCCCGATTTGGCGCTTACCCAATTGGTCATCGAAACCGTGACAACAGCCTTATTCCTATTGAGCTTTTACAACCTGCCTGAGTGGGAAAAGGAAAAGGCGCCGAAAAAAACGAAAATCCGCAATGCTGTTATCGCCGTTTCCGGGGGGCTGACCATTACGCTCATCGCCCTATCCGTGAACGGCACCCGGTTGTTCGAATCGATTTCAACGTTTTACGAGGACTCCTATGAATTGACCGGTGGAAAAAACATGGTCAATGCCATTCTTGGCGATTTCCGGGCTTTTGACACATTGCTCGAATCGCTTGTCCTTTTTATCGCCGGCCTTGGTGTCTATACGCTGATCCGGCTTAAAGGCGGAAAGGAGACTCGCAAACATGGAGATCAATGACGTTATTTTAAAAACAGTCGCTAAAGCAGTCGTACTGATTATTTTCACCTTTGGCATCTATCTATTCCTGTCCGGCCATAACGAACCGGGAGGCGGATTTATCGGCGGACTCGTCCTGGCATCGGCTTTCGTGCTGATGTTCCTGTCCTATGATTCCGAAACGGTCAGCGACGCCATCCCGATCGACTTCAAGAAATTGTCTGCGTTCGGTGTGCTGTTAGCTCTTTCAAGCGCCACCATTCCGATGTTTTTCGGCCAAGCTTTTCTGAGCCAGTCTTTCGGCTATTTCGATCTGCCCATCTACGGCAAAACCGAATTGGCGACTGTGACCATCTTCGAAGCCGGCATCGCTTTGACCGTCATCGGGGTCGTCGTCAATATAATCTTAAGCATAAGTGAGGATGAATAGCCCATGGAAACCTTGATCATTTTATTGGTCGGTGTGCTGACTTCTGTCGCCATCTACCTTCTATTATCCAGAAACCTGGTGCGGGTCATCCTCGGCACTGCCATCCTTTCGCATGCTGTCCATTTGCTGATTTTGTCTATGGGCGGCTTAAAGCAAGGCACCGTCCCGCTGCTTGGCGAGGAATCCGGCAGCTATGTCGATGCATTGCCGCAAGCCCTCATTCTGACAGCCATCGTCATCAGTTTTGCTGTCACAGCTTTCATCCTGGTATTGGCTTACCGCGCCTATCAGGAACTCGGAACCGACGATCTCAATGAGATGAGGGGTGTAAACGATGAATAATATCATTTTGCTCCCGATGCTCATTCCGATCATAGCGGGCGTCCTGCTGATTTTCCTGCGTACATTCGGACGTATGCAAGCCTGGTTCAGCATCGTTTCTATGGCGGCCGTGGCAGGCATAGCGTTTTACTTATTGAACACGGTACAAGACCAAGGAATTTTGCGCCTTGACTTCGGCGGCTGGGTGCCGCCTTTCGGTATTTTGTTTGTAGCGGATTCATTTGCGCTGCTGCTGGTGCTCGCAACAAGCATCGTGACATTGGTGTGTTTGTTGTATGCTTTGTTCACGACCGGCAAGCTTTTGGGGTCGATGTATTTTTACCCGACCGTGCTGTTTCTTATCGCCGGCGTCAACGGTTCGTTCCTGACTGGCGACTTGTTCAATCTTTTCGTCTGCTTTGAAGTGATGCTCCTGTCTTCTTACGTCCTCCTTACGCTCGGCGGCACCAAGCGCCAGCTCCGCGAAGCCGTCAAATACGTCATCATCAATATCGTATCGTCATGGTTCTTTTTAGTGGCGCTCGCCTACCTGTATGGAACGGTCGGAACCTTGAACATGGCACATGTTGCCGTACGCGTTGCTGAAAATGGCCAAGGACCGCTGCTCACGACTATCAGTATCGTTTTCCTTGTTGTCTTCAGCTTAAAAGCGGGCTTGCTGCTTTATTTCTGGCTGCCCGGTTCCTACAGCACGCCGCCTACTGTCGTTTCTGCGTTATTCGGTGCACTTTTGACAAAGGTCGGGATCTACGCGCTGTTCCGTGTATTCTCCCTTATTTTCCACCACCAGCCGGAAACCACGCATACCATCATCGGCGTCATGGCTGCTGCGACGCTGATCGGCGGCAGTTTAGGCGCGATCGCGTTCAACGATATCCGAAAAATTGCAGCCTATAACATTGTCATCTCGGTCGGTTTTATCCTTGTCGCGCTCGCGGTATCGACACCGAATGCCATCGAAGGCGCTGTTTATTATCTTGTCCACGACATGATTGTCAAAGCGCTGTTGTTCCTATTGATCGGCACGCTCATTTCAATGACCGATACCGTCCAGTTGAACCAAATGAGCGGCTTGATGAAAAACTATCCGCTGCTCGGCTGGTCATTTTTCATCGCTATGCTGTCTCTTGCCGGCGTACCGCCATTCAGCGGATTCATCGGCAAAGTCCTCATAGCGGAAGGCGCCATCGACAATGGATCGTATGTGCTGCTGGCACTTGCGCTATTGTCCAGCTTGTTCGTCCTGTATTCCATGCTGCGCATCTTCAAAAACAGCTTCTGGGGCGAAACCATTATCAGCAAAGAAGAACAAGTTCCGCTGCACAATAAATTCCTTTTCCCGAGCCTGCTGCTGGTATTGCTGACATTCGGCATGGGCATCGGCACCGAATGGCTTTCCGTCTATGTGACGGATGCTGCTGAGACATTGCTGAAACCTGAAATTTATATAAACGCCATTTTAGAAGAAGGCGTAAATTAATGGCTGCCCGCAAGAACTTAAACAGTAACGAAAGGAGAGGCTTTTAATGCCGGCTCAGTTTCTGCTGAACATCACCATCGCCCTGTTATGGACGCTGCTCATGGACGAAGATGCATTCTACTTGCCGACGTTTCTGACCGGTTATTTGATCGGCATCGGCATCCTGTTTTTCATGCACCGATTTTTCGGGACGAAATTTTACATGCTGCGCGTTTACTCGACCATCAAGCTTTTGTTCATCTTCACCTCCGAACTGGCGCAGTCAAGCCTGCTGATCATGAAACAGATCCTCAGCCCGACATTGAAAATCCGGCCCGGCATTTTCACGTATGAACACAATATGAACGGCCCTTATGAACTGACGACGCTTGCTTTGCTGCTGACGCTGACGCCAGGTTCGGTCGTCATGGAAGTGTCGCCGGACGGCAAAACATTTTATATCCACGCCATGGATGTTGAAGAATCACGTGATACCATTTTAAAATCAATCAAAGTATTTGAAAAAGCGATCATGGAGGTGACAAGAGGATGATAAACACGATATTATCGATTGCGCTGTTCCTATTCATCTTTGCCATCCTGCTTGCCCTTTACCGCATCATCAAGGGGCCTTCGATGCCGGACCGGGTTGTCGCGCTTGATATGATCGGGGTCAACTTGATCTCAGGGGTCGCGGTCTTTTCCGTGGTCCTGCAGACACACGCTTTTCTGGAAGTCATCCTGATTGTCGGCATCCTTGCTTTTATCAGCACCATCGCTTTGGCCCGGTTCGTTGAAAGGGGGGATATCGTTGAGCATAAGCGGGATCTTTGAATACATCGGCGCTTTTCTGATTTTGATCGGTTCGGTTATGGCGGTCATCAGTGCAATCGGCATCCTTCGCTTGCCGGACGTCTATACCCGTTCCCATGCGGCAACCAAAAGCTCGACCTTGGCGGTTCTGCTTTCGTTGACCGGAACGTTCATTTACTTTTGGGCGTCTGAGAATTTCATCAGTGTCCGCCTGCTTCTCGGCATCATGTTCGTCTTTTTGACAGCTCCGGTTGCAGGCCATTTGATAACCCGGGCGGCCTACCGTTCCCGCGTGAAACTATCGGATTCCTCGACCGAAGATGCACTGCATGATGTGCTTTATGGCAAACAGAAAGATTCACAGTAAACAGCAAGGAGCTTACGGGCTCCTTGCTGTTTTTTTAACAAAAGGTCATGTTTATGACATTAAGAGAGAGGGAATAACAGGGAAAAATGCGGGGAAAGGGATTGTTGATGATGGGAAACGTCAGAGATACCTTAAAAGAAGTAGCTGCTGCTATCCTCCCTGTCACCATCGTGGTCCTTATTCTGCAAATCCTCCTGATCCGGCTGCCGTTGGAGGCGATTCTGCAATTTCTGATCGGCGCCGCTTTTGTCGGCATCGGATTTTTTTTATTTCTTCTTGGCGTAACAGCCGGCTTGCTGCCAGTCGGCGAGTTGATCGGCAAACGCTTGCCGAAAACCAAGAATATTTTCATCATTGTCGGCACCGGTTTTTTGCTGGGGCTCGTAGTGACGATTGCCGAACCGGATGTCCGGGTGCTCGCCAAGCAGATCGACCAAGTCTCTGAAGGCGCCATCGGCTCAGGAATCCTGGTTCTCGCCGTCGCACTCGGTTTGGCCATTTTCGTCGCACTTGCCATGGTCCGGACCATTTTCAGCATCCCCATCCATTACCTATTGATCGGCGGCTATATCCTGGTCTTTGGCTTATCGTTTTTCGTTCCCCATGAATATGTCGCCATCTCTTTTGACGCTGGCGGAGTGACCACGGGTCCCATGGCGGTGCCGTTCATCCTTGCTCTCGGCGTCGGCGTAGCCTCCGTCCTTCGCTCCGGTTCATCTGCAGCTGGTGAAGGTTTCGGGCTGATCGGCCTTGCCTCGATCGGACCGATTCTGGCGATCATGCTATTGGGGGTGTTATTCCAGTGAATCTTCATGTATTCCAAGGATTCGGGGATATCCTCATTGAAGTGAGCTATGCCTTGATCCCCTTAATCCTCTTTTTTATCACCTTCCAATTCTTCATGCTCAAACTGGATAAACAAAAGGTTTATCAAATTGTCCTGGGCTTCATCCTCACCTTTTTCGGACTGGCCTTTTTTTTGCAGGGCGTGCATATCGGATTTTTTCCCATCGGCCATATGATGGGGCAAGAGCTGGGCTCTGATCGGCATACATGGCTGCTGATTCCGATCGGTTTCGTACTGGGCTTTGCGGCAACATTCGCCGAGCCGGCTGTCAGCATCATGAACAGTGAAGTCGATAAAGTGACCGGCGGCTATATTTCAGAAAAGGTCATGCTTTACACCGTTTCCACCGGAGTCGGAATTTCAGTGGCGCTATCGATGTTCCGCATTCTTTATGGCATTTCCCTTTGGTATTTCCTCATTCCGGGATATATAATAGCGTTAATCCTCGTATTTTTTTCCAATAAAACATTTATTGCTATCGCGTTTGATTGTGGCGGCGTCGCTACCGGACCTATGACGGTTACGTTCATCTCAGCGATGGCAGTCGGAGCGGCTTCTGCCATCGAAGGCCGGCATCCGCTGACAGACGGTTTCGGGCTTATTGCATTGGTGGCGTTGACGCCCATCATCGCGGTATTGATAGTCGGACTGATTTTCACAAGGAAAGGTGGCGATGCAGACGATGAACCTGAATCATAGACTGATGATTACTATCGTCAAACGCGGCTATTCCCGTGCGGTTATTGCTGAAGCGAAAAAAGCCGGCGCAGACGGCGCAACTGTCATGTATGGAGAAGGCATCGGCCGCAACGAAAAACCGACCTTCATGGGCCTCCCTGCTACTCATGAAAAAGACATCATTTTCATTGCCATTGACGGCTCACTGGAAAAACCGGTTGCTGAAGCGGTTTCCCGCTGTGGAAAATTAGGCCAGCCTGGACAAGGCCTCGGCTTCACGCTCCATTTGAACAAATTGATCGGCGTACCGCATTTGTCGGACCGCCTTTACTTCACCAAACCGCAGAAAGGGGAACGTTCCATGAAGCCTTTGAAGGATCAGTTCCAATTGATCGTCACCATCGTCAATAGCGGTGATGCTGAAAAAGTAGTCGCTGCCGCTGCCGAAGCCGGAGCCGAGGGCGGCACCATCCTTACCGGCCGGGGCACGGGCGTCAATGAACAGACGAAATTCATGAATTTCACGATCGATCCCGAAAAAGACATCGTCTTCACGCTGGTGCCGGAAAGTTTCGCCAACGCCGTCGTCAAACGCATTGAAGAAGCCATTGATTTATACTCTCCTGGACAAGGCATCGCTTTTTTGATCGATGTCGAAGAAGTTTTTGGCGTCAATCACTCTTCATTGAGCAGAATGGAATAAAATAGGCTCTTATGCTAATTAAACAATTTTAAAAACCGGAATCGTCTTGGATTCCGGTTTTTCATGCGCTTTGATATGAAAACAAACACCAGAATTATTAGTTTATTTCTTCCAGATAGACAAACACGCGTGAATATGAAAAACTTGAAGGATAACGTTCTTTAGAAAGCAGGGTTTTGAATGAGTGTCGTATTAAAAGAAAAAGGGAGATGGGATCCTTTGAAGGTATTTGCAAAAGTAGCTGCCGCCTACCTGGTATCAAAGATGCCTCTCCGCAAAGAAAAAAGAAAAATCGCATTGATCGGCGGAAATCTTGGTGAAAAATACGAAGACAACGCCGCCATTTTCCATAAATACGTAGTAGCCAACCACGCGGACAAAGTGATGGCTTATTGGATGTATGACCCAAAAACGGCTTATGCTTTGGATGGCAAAGTAGAAAATGCTGTCCCTCTTGGAAGCTTCCGCAATTACGTATTGTTTTTCCAGGCAGAGTACACGTTCCATGGACATTCTTTGCTTTATGACATCGTGCCGTCAGCGGATAAGTTCCTGTTCCTCAACCGCAAAACCATCATCACGCACGTCAGCCACGGCATTGAAGGCTTCAAAAAAATACTGATCCAAAAAGAAGACATTCCATTGTTGAGCCGCACGAATTATTTTAATTGTGCGTCTGAATACGAGAAAGAATTGAAACGGAAAGAGTGGAAAATACCTGAAGAAAAGCTGATTGTCACCGGCTTTCCGCGATTTGACCGCTACGAACTACACGAGCCGGCCAAAGAAATGAAAAAAATTCTTATGATGATGACTTGGCGCGAATGGCTTTTTGAATTGACGGAGGAAGAATTCCTCGAAAGTGCCTATTTCCGCAATACGATAGGGTTGATTCAGCACCAGGGAATCCGGGAATTGATCAGCCAAAATGGTTTGCACATGGAGATTGCCTTGCATCCGTTCATGAAGAAGTTTGAAAAGCATTTCGCTGGAATGGGCGCACCGTTTACAGGCATTGAGTTCCTGGATGCCAAGCACCATACCATCGAGAAGGCAATCGAAGACAATGATATGCTAATCACGGATATCTCGAGCGTTTCATGGGATTTCCTGTATTTGAACAAGCCGATCATTTTCAATATGTTCGACCGAGACGAATACATCGCTAAGCGCGGCAGTTACCTGGACCTCGAAAAAGATCTGTACGGCTACAAAGCCGATTCCATCGATGAGGTCTATATGGCTTTAAAACGGATTGTCGAACAAAACATCACTACTAACGAATGGCAGCCTCAGGCACACCAATACATCGATTATTTCGATCACCAAAATTGCCAGCGGCTCGCTGAACGCGTGCTGGAAGTTTAACGTGTGTCTCTATAAAAAAGAAAGGCCTTTCGCGCAATGCGGAAGGCCTTTTCTATTATTGCAATTAAGTTCAGGCGGCAATGAGGCGCTTAATGCCGGTTAACTTCGAAATAGTTCATGTTAACTTCTGGCTAGGTCATGTTGACTCTCTCGCACTTCATGTTAACTTCCGGCTTAATACTGTTAACTGCGATTTTGTTCATGTTAACGGGCGAAACTACTGCCCAAAACCAACAGATAGATGCATTTCGCTTAGACGAAATGCGCAAGTGCTTGAACTTGCAGCTTAGAGAGGCTCCCATCTGCTAGTGCCGGTTAACTTCCTAGCAGTTCATGTTGAAGTCTCCGCTCGCCATGTTAACGCTGAATTATTGCAGGTCAACGGGGAAAGCTTTCTCATCTTCTTATAAATTAATCTCTAATTCGACGGGGCAATGATCCGAGCCAAGAACATCCGTGTGGATTCTGGCTGCAGCCAATTTCGGCGACAGGCTTTCCGATGTAATGAAATAGTCGATGCGCCACCCGATATTGCGCGGCCGGCAATTGGTCCGGTATGACCACCATGTGTAGCTGTCGGTCTTGCCGGGGTAGAAAAAGCGGAATGTATCCACAAATCCACTTGCCAGAAATTCACTCATCTTTCCTCGTTCTTCAGGCGTAAAGCCAGAATTTTTCAAGTTTGCTTTCGGG
Organism: Planococcus sp. APC 3906; assembly: GCF_030407685.1. Taxonomy (NCBI): domain Bacteria; kingdom Bacillati; phylum Bacillota; class Bacilli; order Caryophanales; family Caryophanaceae; genus Planococcus; species Planococcus sp. APC 3906. The sequence continues at coordinate 13,595 of NZ_JASDCW010000009.1, forward strand.
TTGCGCAAATCGATTTCCTCATGGGCTACATTCAAATCACCACACAGGATAACCGGCTTGATTTCATCCAATTTTTTGACATGCGATAAAATCGCATCTTCCCATTGCAAACGGTAATCGAGCCGCAGCAGGCCGTGCTGCGAATTCGGCGTATAGACGTTGACCATGTAAAAATCCTCGAATTCCAGCGTGATGATGCGCCCTTCTGCGTCATGCTCTTCGCTTCCGAGTCCATACAATACGGACATCGGCTCTTTTTTCGTGAAAATGGCCGTCCCCGAATAACCTTTTTTCAACGCGTAATTCCAGTATGTATGGTAGCCTGGCAGTTCCAGATCAATCTGGCCTTCCTGCAATTTGATTTCCTGCAGGCAGAAAATATCGGCGTTTTCCCTGTTGAAAAACTCCATAAATCCTTTTTTCATCACAGCCCGAAGGCCGTTGACGTTCCACGATATCAATTTCAAATTAAGCAGCTCCTATCTCTCCCTTTCAGTCTACTGAAATTGTCCCCGCTTCTCAATCACAGTGCTTTTTTGCCAATACCAATAAAAATTATGTAAAATTTCAGTGAATTTATTGGATAATGCATCATTTTTTATTTTCATCAAGTACAATGAAATTATCTATCGCTTAAGGGGATTCAGCCATGAAAAAATTTACGAAAGAAGAGAAAAGCTGGGCATTGTATGATTGGGGCAGCTCCGCCTATTCGATCATCATCACGACAGCCGTGTTTCCGCTTTATTACAAAGCATCCGCCACTGAAGCGGGCATCGATTTAGCGGATTCCACCGCTTATCTCGGCTATACGATTGCCATTTTCACATTCATTCTGGCAATGATCGGCCCCATTCTCGGTACGATTGCCGATTACCAAGGACTGAAAAAGAAATTCTTTACCGCCTTTTTCCTGCTCGGCACCATTTCCACTGCCGCATTGGCATTCGTGCCAAGCGAGAATTGGCTCATGCTGCTCATCTGCTACACATTTGCGGCACTTGGTGCTACGGGAGCCAATGTGTTCTACGACGCCTTTATCGTTGACGTCACGACAGCGAAGCGCATGAACAACGTTTCCGCATTCGGCTATGGACTGGGCTATATCGGTTCGACCATTCCGTTCATCTTATCGATTGCCGTCATTCTGCTGGCATCAAATGGCGTCATTCCGATTTCGACGACAACGGCCAGCCGCATCGCTTTCCTGATTACAGCTGTCTGGTGGGCCTCTTTCTCCATTCCGATGTTCAAACGGGTGCACCAGAATTATTACATCGAGCGGGAACCAAATCCGATCCGCCAAAGCTTTAAGCGCCTCAGTAAAACGATTCGGGAAATCCGCCAATACCGTGCGTTATTCCTTTTTCTTCTCGCCTACTTCTTTTACATCGATGGCGTCGGGACGATTATTGCCTTATCGACCGCTTACGGCACAGACCTCGGCTTGTCGGCCACCAGCCTGTTGATTGTGTTGTTTGTTACCCAAGCGGTAGCTGCGCCATTCGCCATCCTTTACGGCCGGCTGTCTGAGCGCTTTACCGGCAAGAAAATGCTGTATGCCGGAATATGCGTTTACATCGTCGTCTGCATTTATGCCTTTTTCCTGGAGACGATTACCGACTTCTGGATTTTGGCCATGCTTGTTGCAACGAGCCAAGGCGGCATCCAGGCGCTTAGCCGCTCATACTTCGCCAAATTGGTGCCAAAAGAGAACTCCAATGAATTTTTCGGCTTCTATAATATTTTCGGCAAGTTCGCCGCCATCCTTGGACCGCTGCTGGTCGCTGTCACTTCGCAAGTCACTGGAAATTCCAGCATGGGCGTCTTCAGCCTGGTCGTCTTATTCGTCATCGGGCTCGCTATTCTGTCGCGTGTCCCAGAACCTGAGGAACACATTACAGTCGACGAAGCCGCGGTGGAATAAACAAAAATAAAGCGGCCCCGGGATATCCCGGGGCCGCTTTTTATGTGATCGCTTATTTATCGTTTGAGTCTTTTGGCGTGATTACTGCTGCGCCTGTGCTGGTCTTTTTGACTTCGGAATCTCCGAATTCAACGACTTCGATGCCGCCTTTTTCTTTATCGGCTTCTTTTTCAGCTTTTTTGATTTCTTTTTCAGCTTGTTTTTCAGCTTTTTCGTGCTCTTTTACTGCTTTTTCTTCAGCCTTTTCTTCGGCTTTCAATTCTTTTTGGACTTCTTTTTCCTGCTTTTCCAGTTCTTTTTCTTCTTTCTTTTCTTCACGCTTCGTCTTCAGCTCGTCGACTTTGCCTTTTGTTTTGCCGCTGACATCTGCCGCTTTTTCTTTCACAGTGCCGACTTTTTCTTTTACCTGCTCGACAGTGCCGCTCAATTTTTCTTTAGAACCGGCAGTTTTCTCTTTCAGCGTCTCTTGCATTTCCTTGCCGCTTTTCGGCGTTAATAGGAGTCCAGCTGCCGCTCCGACGATTGCGCCAGTAACTGCGCCTTTCAAGAATCCACTTCCTGTACCGCCGCCTTCATGAGCGGTTTCAGGTGCAGGGAGTTTTCCGCTGCGTACAAGGCGTTCTTCGACTTCTTCGACGATTTCGTATAATGTGCGCCCTTTAGCTTCAACCAAAGGAACGTTCATATGGAAATCAGCCAAATCTTCCAAGTCTCTTACAACGACACAGTCATAATCTACCGCATCTGTTTTATCTTTTAACATTTCTGCATTATATCCTTTTTTCTCTAATGCATCTTTAACTGAAACAAACGGTTCTTCTACTGCAACTTTTACCATTTCTTTTCCACTCCCTTTACCTTAATTGTGTATACTTGTTTATTTCCCCTCATTTTCTGCAGGATAAACGCATACTTGAAAATGAAATATTTTTAATATACCGTAAATTTTAAAAAAGTGTGGGCAAGCTAGTGGAAAGTCAGGTGTGAAGAATTGCAGTTTCTTCATTGCCAATAGCTGTATCGTTTTTTATCCGGTTGCCGCTTTCCGCATCAAAGAAATGGACATGCGACATATCGAACGCCAGGCGAGCCGTATGCCCAGGTTCGATGGCCGTGTCGGCCTCAACGCGCGCGATAAACTCCTGGCCAGCATAAACCGCGTAAATAATCGTTTCCGCACCCGTCAGTTCTGAAACCGTGATTGTGGCATCGAATTCACTGACTGGCAAGTTCGAGAGATCTTCATTATTGACATGGATGTGTTCAGGACGGATGCCCAGCGTGATGTCTTTGCCTTCATATCCCTGATTTTTCAAGACTGCCAGCTGTTCAGGCAAAATGTTTACTGCTTTGTCGCCAAGCTTGAACGTGCCGTTTTCCATATGCCCCTCGAAAAAATTCATCGCGGGCGAGCCGATAAAGCCGCCGACAAAACGGTTATCCGGAAAATCATAGACTTCTTTCGGGCTGCCAATTTGCTGAATAAAACCGTCTTTCATAATGACGATGCGCGTTGCCATCGTCATGGCCTCAGTCTGATCATGGGTCACGTAAATCGTTGTCGTTTTCAGCCGCTGATGGAGTTTGGTGATTACCGCCCGCATTTGAACGCGCAGCTTCGCATCCAAATTGGACAGCGGTTCATCCATCAAAAACACTTTCGCATCGCGGACAATCGCACGGCCGAGCGCCACGCGCTGGCGCTGTCCACCAGACAACGCTTTCGGCTTGCGATTGAGATATTCTTCCAAGCCTAAAATAGCCGCCGCTTCCGAAACGCGCTTCTTAACATCCTCCTTATTCATCTTGCGCACCTTCAAGCCGAACGCAATGTTTTCATACACCGTCATATGCGGGAACAATGCGTAGTTTTGAAAGACCATCGCAATGTCCCGGTTTTTCGGCTCCACATCGTTCATGCGCTTGCCATCTATGTAAAAGTCTCCTTGCGTGATTTCTTCAAGCCCGGCAATCATCCGCAGCGTTGTGGATTTTCCGCAGCCGGATGGGCCGACAAAAACGATGAACTCTTCATTTTTAATATCCAAATTAAAATCCGAAACGGCTACCGCGCCGTTTTCATATATTTTGCCTAAATGATTGATCTGTATTTCTGCCATCGTTTACCACCTCTTTTTTATTTTTGATTATATCACTTATCAGTATTTTACGAAAAAAGAAGGCCGGTTGCCTCTTTCAGACTCGTCAAATGCAGTTTATGCGCGTTCAGAAAGTTTTACGTGCGTTCAGCTCAGTTTACGCGCGTTCAGATTTTTTTATGCGCGTTCAGCTCAGTTTATGCGCGTTCAGCAAAGTTTACGTGCGTTCAGCTCAGTTTACGTGCGTTCAGAATTTTTTATGCGCGTTCAGCTCAATCTACGCAAAAAAGGCACCCTCTCAAGAGGATGCCTTCAATCCGCATACTTATTAAACTGCCGCTGTTTTTTCTTTTTTGATTTGCTTGCTGCGCAATTGGCCGCAGGCTGCGTCGATGTCGGCGCCTTGTTCGTGGCGGACGCCGCAGTTGATGCCTTTTTTCTTCAAAGCGTCATAGAAAGCGCTGATCGCTTCCGGCGTGCTTTGCTGATACTGGTCGTGCTCGCTGACCGAGTTGTACGGAATCAAGTTGACGTATGACAGGTGGCGCTTGTCTTCAAGCAGCTTCGCCAGCTTATGCGCTTCTTCGACGTGGTCGTTGACGTCGCGCAATAAAATATACTCGAATGTGATGCGGCGGTTGGATTTCTCCAAATAATAATCGATCGCATCCATCAATTTCTCGATCGGATAGGCTTTGTTGATTTTCATAATGCGTGAACGCAATTCGTTCGTTGGCGCGTGGATGGAAATCGCCAAGTTGACTTGCAGGCCTTCATCCGCGTAATCGTAGATTTTCGGCACGATGCCGCTTGTCGATACGGTAATGTGGCGAGCACCGATGGCCAAGCCTTTTTGTGAGTTGACGACTGTCAGGAAGTCCATCAAATTCGTGTAGTTGTCGAACGGTTCGCCGATGCCCATAACAACGATGTGGCTGACGCGCTCTTCTTTTTGCTGAGCGTCAAAGTGAGCCTGCACTTGCATGATCTGCTCGACGATTTCGCCCGCGTTTAAATCACGGCTCTTTTTCAATAGGCCGCTGGCACAGAAACTGCAGCCGATGTTGCAGCCGACTTGGGTTGTCACACAGACCGAGTTGCCATATTTAAAGCGCATCAAAACGGTTTCGATCAAGTTGCCGTCCTGCAGGCGGAAAAGGAATTTAATCGTGCCGTCAGCAGATTCCTGTTTCACTGCTTCTTCAAGCGTGCGGATTGCAAAATTATCTTCAAGCAAAAGGATGACGTCTTTGCTCAAATTGTTCATTTGGGAAAATTCAGTGACGCGTTTAATATACAACCAGTCCCATACCTGCTCAGCACGGTATTTCTTCTGGCCATTTTCTAAAAACCATTCTTTTAATTGATCTATCGTCAAACCATAGATGGAATTTTTCATTAGTAGTACCCTCATTTCGGAATTTCACAATTGCTTATTATAATACTAAATTTCCAGCTTGACAACAACTATTTTCGTTTATACTGAAAAATCTGTTTTTTATTGATGAATTAAACCCTTTAAAATGGGGTAATAGCTAGGTATAACAGGAGGCGATTAGATGAGCAGTGAAATTACACATGTCGGACTGGCAGTACCGGATTTGGACCAGGCGATGCAGTGGTATTGCAGCGTATTAAGCTTTTACATATTGTCAGGGCCGACCGAATTTGACGCGGCCGAGGCAGAAGTTGAAAACATCACACAAAATTTGCAAGGACCGGAAATCAAAAAAATGCGTAATGTCCATTTGATGTCGATGGGTGGCGTGGGCATCGAATTATTCGAGTTCCGGGAAGCGGACCTCGATGAAGGGCCGCCAACTGCGCACCGCGGATTTTTCCATATCTGTCTGATTGTCGAAAATGTGGTTGAAGCGATCGAGCGCATCGTCCAGCACGGCGGCAAGCAGCGCAGCCAAATCCACCAAATGAACAAAGACAAAAATCATTACCTTGTTTACACGGAAGACCTTTTCGGCAACATCCTGGAGCTTTCCAGCCGCAGCACATCCGAAATGTACAGCAATCGATAAATCATTAAAGCCGGCCGCTCCCATAAAGGGGCGGCCGGCTTTTCGGGCTTAAACCAGTTGTTCTTTTTTCGCCAGCATAGAGCCATGCTTGGCCAAGTCCGCGTGCCACGAGAATGCTTTTTCCAGCACATGCGGCGTCTGTCCGCCCCGTTCCAGCGCTTCTGTGTAATAGGCACGCATTTGCTCGCGGTACATCGGGTGGACGCAATTCTCGATGATGAGCGGCACCCGTTCACGCGGCGCCAAGCCCCGCAGGTCGGCGTATCCCTGTTCCGTGACAACGACATCGACATCGTGCTCGGTGTGGTCGACGTGCGGCACAAATGGCACGACGCTTGATATGTTGCCGCCTTTGGCAATCGATTTCGTGACAAAAATGGCGAGGCGTGCGTTACGGGCGAAATCACCTGAGCCGCCAATGCCGTTCATCATTTTTGTGCCCGACACATGGGTCGAGTTCACATTGCCGTAGATATCGAATTCCAACGCCGTGTTGATGGAAATCAGCCCCAAGCGGCGAATGATTTCCGGGTGGTTGGAAATTTCCTGCGGCCGCATGATGATTTTATTGCGGTATTTTTCAAAATCGCCAAAAACCTGTTTCATTTTCGGTTCCGACAACGTAATCGAACAGCAGGAAGCAAAATCGACCTTGCCTGAATCCATCAAATCGAAGACAGCGTCCTGCAGCACTTCCGAGTAAACTTCCAAGTTCTTGAATTCCGAATCGACCATGCCGTGGAGCACGGCGTTTGCCACCGAACCGATGCCTGACTGAAGCGGCGCCAGCTTGTCCGTCAAACGCCCGGCTGAAACTTCAGCACGCAGGAAATCCAGCAGATGCCCCGCCATGATTTCCGTTTCTTCATCCGGCTGGACGATTGTCGACGGCGAGTCCTGTTGCTCGGTAAAGACGATGCCGCGTATTTTTTCCAGATTAACTGGAATGCCGATCGTGCCGATGCGGTCATCCACTTTCGTCAACGGAATCGGTCCGCGTTCCCCTTGCTTTCCAGTATCGTAGATATCGTGCAACCCTTCAAACAATTCCGGCTGCGCTAAATTGATCTCCACAATGATGTTCTTTGCGTGTTTTGCAAACACCGAGGAATTGCCGACTGACGTTGTCGGGATGATCATGCCATCTGCCGTTATCGAAAGCGCTTCCACAATCGCAAAATCAATCGGCTCGATGACGCCTGCCCGAATCCATTCCGCCGTATGCGATAAATGATGATCCACGAACAGCATCTCGCCTTCGTTGATCTTTTTGCGCATCGCCGGTTCTGCTTGGAACGGAAGGCGTTTGCCCACAATGCCCGCTTCTGCGAATAATTTATCAATATCAGAACCGAGTGAGGCCCCAGTAAAAACATTCACTTTGAATTTTTCCGTTGCCGACCGCTGAACAAGTGCGGTCGGAACCGCTTTCACGTCGCCCGCCCGTGTAAATCCGCTGAGCCCTAGAGTCATGCCATCAGCAATCCAGGATGCCGCTGTTTCCGGCGATACAACACGGTCCTGCAGTTGGGTGGCTTTGATTCGTTCAAATCGCTTTTCCATTTCCCATCACTCTTTCATCGTTTTTAGCTAATTTTAACGCAAGCCTCTTTGAAAAAGCGTAATCGGGTGTGGAATAGCGAGTCTAGGACTGAACCAGCGGAAACGGCAGCTGAACCAGCAGAATCAGAAATCCAGGAGCTTCCGGAAATAACTTGAATACGTCTGGCTGACCGGAATCCGCATGCCATTGTCCATCGCCAGCACAAAAGTCGAATGGGTGTCCGGATAAATCTCTTCTATATGATGGACATTGACGATAAACGAACGGTGACAGCGGATGAACAGCTCCCTGGGCAGCACCCATTCGAATTCCTGCAGCGAGTTCTTATGGGTTCCCGAAAAGCCGTCAGTGTGGACATGGGTCTTGCGGTCTTTCACTTCCAAGTATTTGACCTCTTCGAACGGAATCGGCTTCCAGCCGTCCGCACTCTTCACCGTCACCACCGACTTGCCTTCTGTATACGCCGGATAAATCGCCAGCGCGCAGCCCGCAATTTCGCCGCCTTCCTCAAAAGGCACTGCCATTCCATGGTACGGCACACCAAACACTTCTTTATCAATAAATTCCGATGCTTTATGCCCCGTCGCCAACGCTTTATGGGCGATGGTGCCTTCTTTCACCGGATCCCCTGCTTCGATTTTGAGGTCGATCCGCTTGCTCGGCCGGTAATAGATGTATTCAGTTGTATTGGTGACGGCAATCGACACTTCATCGGAAAACAGCGTCCCCATGACATCGAGCAGCGATCCCAGCGTAAATTTATCCATCATGCATTTCCCGCCCCGCTTTCTTTCATTTCATATTAAAACAGCCGGCAAGAACCGGCTGCGGAGTTTATTCCTCAAGCATCGTCCCGGTTTCCAAGAAACGGGTATGCCACGAAAAGGCCTGCTCCAGCACATGCGGCGTCTGGCCGCCGCGCTTCAGCGCTTCTGCGAAATACGCGCGCATTTGCCCGCGGTACATGGGATGCATGCAATTCTCGATGATGAGCGGCACCCGCTCACGCGGCGCGAGCCCCCGCAGATCGGCGTAGCCTTGTTCGGTGACGACAATCTGCACATCGTGTTCCGTATGGTCAATATGGGAAGCAAACGGTACGATGCTTGAAATCTTGCCGTCTTTCGCCGTCGAGCGCGTGACGAAAATCGACAGCCGCGCGTTGCGGGCAAAATCGCCGGAGCCGCCGATGCCGTTCATAATTTTCGTGCCGCGCACATGCGTTGAATTGACGTTGCCATATATATCGAATTCGAGTGCTGTATTGATCGACAGCAAGCCGAGCCGGCGGATGATTTCGGGATGATTGGAAATTTCCTGCGGCCGCAGCATGAGCTTGTCGCGGTATTGTCCAAAATCCCCATACACCTGCTCCATTTTTTCAGGCGACAGCGTAATCGCCGACGCGGAAGCGAATTTCACTTTCCCGGCATCCATCAAGTCGAAAATAACGTCCTGCATCACTTCCGAATACACTTCCAGATTCTCGAACTCCGAGTCGATCATGCCTTCGAGCACGGCATTCGACACCGTGCCGATACCCGACTGGATCGGCGCCAGGCTGTTCGTCAGCCGCCCGCTCCGGACTTCACTGCGCAGAAATTCGAGGAGATGCCCAGCCATGCGTTCCGTTTCCTCATCGGGCGGCACAATCTCCGAAGGCGAATCCGGCCGGTCGCTGAACACGATGCCCCGAATTTTCTCCAAGTCGACTGGAATGCCGATCGTGCCGATGCGTCCATGGGCATTTTCAAGCGGAATCGGCCCCCGCTTGCCTTGTACCCCGGCATCATAAATGTCGTGGATGCCTTCGAAACCTGTGGGCTGCGCCATATTGATTTCGACAATGACATTTTCCGCCTGCTTAACAAAAATAGCCGAGTTGCCCGCAGATGTTGTCGGAATGATCATGCCATCCTCGGTGATCGCAAGCGCTTCAATGATGGCAAAATCGATCGGTCCGAGCACGCCGCTCCGCACCCATTCGGCGGTATGCGACAAATGCTCGTCAACGTACCACACTTCGCCGTCGTTTATTTTTCCGCGCATGACAGGGTCCGACTGATACGGCAGACGCTTTTCCATAATCCCCGCTTCGGCGAAAAGCCGGTCGATGTCTGCACCAAGCGATGCGCCGCTGTAGACGCTCACTTTAAAGCGCTCACTTTTCCCGCGCTCCGCCAGTGCATGCGGCACCACTTTTGCATCGCCGGAATGGGTGAATCCGCTGAGCCCCAATTTCATGCCGTCCGAAATCCAGGAAGCCGCTTCTTCTGCAGTCACCACGCGCTCCCGCAGCTCCTCCGCTCTAATGCGTTGAAGTTTATTGTCCATTCACATCACCTTCCTTGCATTTATTGCGGCGCAAGCCGCCACACATTGCTTTGCAGGAACACAAAGCCCTTTGCCAAACCGCTTTTTCTCCATAAGTATACCCTTTTAAGGGCCGAGTTCTCCAGATTGACAAGCTCTTAAAGCTCCCATAATATAGAAAAGTTGATTAAATAAATTCTATTAGATTGTGCACCAGCCGGCTATAGAAGAAAAGAGGCATTCCATGACTACAGACCAACGCAAGAAAATATATATTTTGATGATCAATATGTTCATCGCCATCGCAAGCTTCGGAATCGTTATCCCGATTCTTCCCTCATACCTCGAATCCATCAATCAAGGCGGCATGGCAGCAGGTTTGATGATCGCCATTTTCGCCGGAGCCCAGTTCCTATTTTCTCCGATTGCCGGCAAATGGGCGGATCAATACGGCCGCCGGCAAATGATCATCTACGGGCTTTTGGGCCTGACCATTTCCATGTTCGTCTTTTACCTGTCGAACGGCATCTGGGTCTTGTACCTGTCGCGCGTCATCGGCGGCATCGGCGCAGCGATGCTCATCCCGGCCATCTTCGCTTACATAGCGGACATCACGACGCTTGACCAGCGCGCGAAAGGCACTAGCTTGGTATCCGCAGCGATGTCACTTGGAATCGTCGTGGGTCCTGGCATCGGCGGATTCCTCGCCGATTTTAGCTTGAAATTGCCTTTCCTCGTATCGGCATTGGTCTCGCTTGCCGCTGTATTGTTCTCAGTCGCGCTGTTGAAAGAACAGGACGCAATCGAAGCGGACCCTGCCACCACGATGGACATGACGCAGAACGAGGCGATGCTCACGAAGATTTTCCGTTCCGTTAGCATGCCGTATTTCATTCCGCTTGTCATCACGCTCGTCATGAGCTTCGGGCTGCTGGCTTTTGAATCGGTCATCGGCCTGTATCTTGACAATCAGTTCAATTCAACCGCCAAGGACATCGCCTTTATGATTACAGCGACAGGCGTCGTCAGTGTCATCGTCCAGCTGTTCATCGTCGACCGCATCGTCCGCCGTTTCGGCGAAGCTGCGATTCTGATCGCTTTCCTCGGCGTTGCTGCAGCCGGTTTTGTGATGGCGCTGTTCGCCGGAAGCTATGTGATGTTTTTCGTGGTGACGCTGATCATCTTCCTGGCGACGTCAATTCTGCGCCCCGTCCTTAATACGCTGATTTCCAAAATGGCTGAAGGTGAAGTCGGTTTTGCAATGGGCATGAACAACGCCTATATGAGCGTCGGAAACGTACTTGGGCCGCTTCTTGCAGGCGCATTATATGATATCGACATCTCGTATCCGTTTATCCTTGGCCTCGTGATGCTCATGATCACGTGGACCATCACAGTCGCATGGCATCGCAGCCGCATTGCTAAAACACGCACCGCTCTCTGAAATTCCCATCCCCTGCATCTTTTGCGAAAGATGCAGGGGATTTTTATTGCCGATAACCGATATTGCAAAGGCTCTGGGCTTTACGGCGTCCGGAAATAAGTTGTATAATTATTATACAAAAATCTTAAGGAATGTGGGTAATGCTATGTACAACATCAAAGCAGCTGCCAAAATTTTAGATATGCCAAAAGTGACGATCCGTTCGTGGGAAACGCGCTACAGCGCCATTACACCAGCCCGCACGGAAACTGGGCACCGCCTGTATTCAGACCAGAATCTTGAAGACTTGAAATGGCTGAAGATCCAAGTCCAGGAAAAAGGCATTAAAATTAGCGAGGCCGTAAAACAACTGCATTCTTCCAAGAGAAAACCGATCGAAAAAGTGCAGAACCCCGGTGATTTTGACGCGGATACCTACGACAAACAAATTTATGAATTGTATATGGCCGCGTCCGAATTGGATACAGAGCGCTTCAACTACTTGCTGGACTTGAATTTCTCGCTTTTCCATTACCGCACGGTATTCTTCTCGATTGTCGTACCGTTGATGGTGCAAATCGGCAAAGAATGGGAAAACGGCTCGATGCCCGTAGCACACGAGCATTTGATCAGCCACATCATCCAGCAGCGCTTCACGCAATTTTTCCGTGTATTCCCGACATCGCCCGATTTGCCGAAAGTTATGGCGTTCTGCCCGACTGGGGAATACCATCAGCTTGGCTTGATGCTGTTCACGCTGTTCTTGCGCGAAAACGGCTTTTCGGTCATGTTCCTCGGCGCTAATACACCGCTTGATGGATTGGAAAAAATTGTCGAACAGCAAGACGTCCGCATTGTCTGCATGGCGATTTCCGATCCTTCATCCCGCCCGTTAGCCGAGAAATACGTTGCGGAAATCGGTGCCGCTGATAAAAGCGTCCACTTCATGGTAGGTGGACAAGGCGTCATCGAACCGCTGACAACCGGCAATGTCTCTTTTCTCGGCCCGACATACGAGTCTTGGCAGCAGGAATTGGATCGCATCAAAAAACTCCCGTTAAGCAAAGCTTAACGGGAGTTTTTATGTATAGCTTTTATAGCGTTAATGTAAAATGACTTGAGTGACTATAGAACCAATTATCTCCGATTATTATTAATACTACACAAAAATATGCCAGCTTCCAGGCAAAAAAAAAAGACCCCCCTGCTTACAGCAGGTCAAGGTCTTGATAATCTTTCTGGTATGGTCCATTGTCGGTGACTTCAGAATGGTACAGCGCCTTCAGCGCGAAGCCTTTTTCAAGCTCCATCTCTTTCATCAAAATTTTCAAGCGCTTTTTCAATTCAGGATGATCGCTGACGAGCTGTTCCATTTTCGATTTCGTGTATTTCATGGGAATTGCAACTCCTTTCCGGTGTTCTTTGTTCCATTATACCACCGCTCAATAGGAAAACGCTGTCCAGAAATTTCAAACAACCGCTTTCCTCTCGTGAGTTGCGAATGGCAAAGAAAAGGCGGAGTAGCAAGAGCGGAACGGATGCATTTCGCAGGCGAAATGCGAAAAAAGCGGGTGGATCGGTGAAGAAAGTGAGTTTACGTGCGTTCGTGAGGATTTACGTGCGCTCAGGAAAATTTATGCGCGTTCAGGAAGTTTTATGCGCGTTCAGCGAAATTTACGTGCGTTCAGAAAGTTTTATGCGCGTTCAGCGAAATTTACGTGCGTTCAGGAAGTTTTATGCGCGTTCAGCGAAATTTACGTGCGTTCAGGAAGTTTTATGCGCGTTCAGCGAAATACTGAGTATCTTGCCGCCGAATTTATTCTCAAAAAACCCCGCATTTGCAAGGAGCAAATGCGGGGTTTCGTTTCAAATATAATGCAGTACGAAGTTCATCAGGAACAAGCCTGAGATCACGTATAGCGGCACAGAAACTTCGCGCCATTTGCCGATGCCGATTTTGAGGATCGGGTACAGAATAAAGCCGATGGCAATGCCATCCGCGATGCTGTACGTAAACGGAATGAGCGCGATGATCATCAGCGCCGGGAACGTTTCGCTCATGTCTTTCATTTCGATGTTGCGGATCGTCTGCAGCATCAGCCCGCCGATAATGATCAGGATCGGTGCAATCGCACTGTCCGGAATCAGTTTAATAAGCGGAATGAAAAACACGGAAGCCAGAAACAGGACACCGGCAGTGATGGCCGTCAAGCCTGTGCGTCCACCGGCTGTCATCGCCGCAGCGCTTTCGACGGAAGCCACGGTCGGGCTTGTGCCGAATACGCCGGAAGCCATTGCCGACAGCGAAGTCGCCTGGAAAGCACGCCCGAATTTTTCAGGCTGATCAATCAAGTTGACTTGGCCATGGACGAGTCCGATGTTCTCGAACACCATCACCATCGTCAGCGAGAAAACCGCGACCCAAAAGACCATCGACAATGCACTATCGAATGACAGCGCGCCAAAGCCAGCGAAAGCTTCTTGCAGATTCAGCGAAGAATCTCCCATATTGCTCGTATCAATCAAGCCGAAAAACGATGCAATGATGGTACCCGCAATAATCGTGATGAGGAAATTCCCCGGCACGTTGCGGATGAACAAGATAACCGCGAGAATAAGCGTCAATGCCGTTGCCATAACAACCGGATCACTCAGCGAACCAAGCGCCAGAATCGACGCTTCTCCGCGGATGACGAGCCCGCCTTTTTCAAGGCCCAGCAGCATTAGGAACAACCCGAGCCCGACCGTAATCGCTTCTTTCAGCGAATGCGGCACCGCGGCGCTGATCACTTTTGCAAAGCGCGTAAACGCGATCGCCACGAAAATCACACCGGTGACAAAGACAACCGCCAATGCTTCCTGCCACGTCAAGCCCATCGACTGGACCATCGTGTACGAAAACAGCGCATTGATGCCCATGCCAGGAACCAGCAGGATCGGCGCATTGCCCCAGAATCCCATCACGAACGCTCCGAACACCGAGGCCCCGATTGTTGCGATGATTGCCGCCTCGATCGGCATGCCGCCTTCCGATAAAATCAGCGAGTTGACTGCAATGATGTAAACGACTGTAAAAAAGCCGATCAATCCCGCTGTCATTTCGCGTTTTACCGTCGTACCGTTTTTTTGAAGACCGAAGAACCGGTCCATCCAATTAAACATATGTTCAACCTTCTATTAAATTAGCCCTCTCCCTACCCGCTCTGCCTATAAATTTCATAGGTAAGCCAAGACAAAAGTGTAATCCCAAAACGCTTTAGTGTCAAGGGTTGAAGCTTGTCATCTTGTATGGTTTATTGGCGGCTGCGGTGCTATAATTCAGGTACTTTACCCGGAGGTGATCGATTGAAACGATTGACTGAAAATGAAGCATTGGAAACCTTGCTGCTGCGGCTGGCGGACGGCCATCCGCAGCGAATTTTCTTGGAGAACCGGCTGTACCGGACCGCTGGCGGCGAGCGCGGCGAAGCACGCCTGCAATCCCGGTTCAAGGAATTCTGGATAGACGGCGACTTCAAGGTCTTATGGGACGTGAGCCTTGCGCTCGGCGACTGGAAGGTGCAGCTGGACGGCATATTGTTGACGGAACGCTGCGCTTTGGTGATCGAATCCAAAAACATCAGCGGCGAAATCTATTTCAACGAAGCTACAGGCGAATTTTTCCGCCTGAACCTGAACGGCGAGAAAACCGTCTTGGAAGACCCGCGCGTCCAGCTAAGCAAACACATCCGCTTTCTCACCCGCTGGTTTGCGCAGCACAAGATTCCGTTGCCTGTCAGCGGACTGGCAGTATTCACTTCCAAGCACTGCGAATTCATCACCAAACCGCCTGGCGCCCCCATCTGCAAAACGTACCAGATGCCGGACCACCTACTGAAAATATGGCAGTCCCATCCCCCAAAAACTGCCAGGCTTCACATTGCCAAAGTCTCCAAACTGCTTCTCGCCAATCAAACCCCTTTCAAGCGCCAGCCTTTGTGCCGGCAATACACCATCAACCCAAGTGACATAAAAACCGGTGTTCTGTGCCGCGCCTGCAGCACACTTTCGATGCAGCGCGAAAAGCGCGGCTGGACCTGCACTCGCTGCGGCGAACGCGATGCCGCTGCACACGTTCATGCCGCACGCGAATACTTTTCAATCGTGGACGACTCTCTGACCAATCGCGACTTCCGGAAATTCTGCAAGCTCGAATCGCGGTCAGTTGCATCTCGGTTGCTCAGCAAACTCGAACTCGACACGACTGGTGAATGGAAATCATGCGTCTACCGCCTGCAGAAGAAAAAATAGTTTCTCCCCCTCCTTCGGAATTTTCGGAGGAGGGATTTTTGGCTGAACGCGCGTAAATTTTCCTGAACGTGCATAAATCTCACTGAACGCACATAAATCCTCACGAACGCGCATAAATCTTTCTGAACGCACGTAAATCCTCACGAACGCGCATAAACTCACTTTCTTCACCGCTCCACCCGTCTTTTTCGCATTTCGCCTGCGAAATGCATCCATTCCGTTCTTTTCACACCGCTTTTTCTTCACCATTCACCACTCGCAACCCATAAAAACAAATTCAAAGGCTGAAAAGGATGCTTTTCGCCAGCGAAAAGCTTTTTATAAGAGATAAAAGACTACATCCTACAGAAAAGAAAGCAGGCTCTCAAAACAAAAAAACCTCACTCGCAGTTTTCTGCGGGTGAGGCTGATCTATATTCTATTAAACGAACATACCGGCGATTGCTGCGCTTAAAAGCGATGCAAGCATACCAGCCGCAACAGCGCGCATGCCGAGGCGTGCGATGTCCGGGCGGCGGTTTGGTGCAAGTGCGCCAAGACCGCCAAGCAGGATGGCGAGTGAGCTTAAGTTAGCAAATCCACATAACGCAAAGCTGACAACCAATACTGTTTTAGGTGACAGGTTAGCAATTTCAGGGGCAAATGCAGTGTAAGCAACAAATTCATTCAACACCAATTTCTGGCCGATATAGCTTCCGGCTTGTACAGCTTCTTCCCATGGCACGCCGATTGCGAAAGCAAGCGGGGCGAAGACAAAGCCAAGGATGCCTTGGATTGTCAGGTTATCCGCTCCGAACCAAGAGCCGATTCCGCCAAGCATACCATTCAGCAAAGCGATTAACGCGATGAACGCAAGAAGCATCGCACCGACATTCAACGCAAGCTGCAAGCCATCTGCTGCACCGCGTGCAGCAGCATCGACGACGTTGACCGATGACTGGTCTTTTTCCATGACGAATTCTTTTTCAACGATTTCTTCCGTTTCCGGCATCATGATTTTCGCCATGATCAAACCGGCAGGAGCGGCCATGAAGCTTGCCGCCAACAAGTATTCAAGAGGCACGCCCAAGAGCGCGTAACCCGCCAGTGTAGAACCGGCTACTGAAGCCAGTCCGCCTGTCATAACTGCGAACAATTCCGACTTTGTCATGTTGGCGATGAACGGACGGATAACGAGCGGCGCTTCTGTCTGGCCGACGAAGATGTTTGCCGCTGCGGAAACGGATTCCGCTTTGCTTGTTCCAAGCAATTTCGACAGCGCGCCGCCAAGGATTTTGATGAACCATTGCATGATCCCTAAATAATACAAGACGGAAATCAATGAAGAAAAGAAGATGATGATCGTCAAAACTTGGAATGCGAAAACGAAACCGAAGTTTGCTGCGTCTGCCGCTGGCCCAAATACGAAGTTGATCCCTTCTTTTGCGTAATCAATGACGTTTTGCACTTTATTGGAAAGCCATAATAAAGCGTTTCTGCCCAATTCCCATTGCAGCACCATGAACGCGAATGTAATTTGTATTGCTAAACCGCCCAAAATGGTACGCGGCTTGATTGATTTACGTGCACTTGACATTAAAAAGGCAAGTCCCAGGACGACGAATACACCGAATATACCCCATAAGAAATTCACATTTTCACCTCATTGTTTTATTCAACCTGAAACGCTTACATTCCAGATTGGTTTTCCTTAAAGCTAGTCCTCTGTCGTCAGACATCTTACCAAATCCACAAAGATAAGTAAATGTATAATCCTTGACAAATCTTTAATAGGAAAAATGTTTAAATGCAATGAAAATTCGAACTAAGGCATCTTTTCCAGTCGCTATCCTTTCCTTTCCCATATTATTACCCACCGATTCATTAAAAAAACGCGCAGCTTATCGCTGCGCGCTTACTTTATTTTTTCGATGGCTGATCCGGTAAAACACAAGGTATAATGCCGGAATCATCACCAAGGTAAAGAGACTGGAGAACGTCAGCCCTGCGATAATCGTAATTGCCAATGCTTCAAAAAGCGGATCTCCCGTCAGCGCGACCGGAATCAGCGCGACAATCGAAGTTACAGAGGTCAAAACGATCGGCTTGATGCGGGCATAGCCGGATTCAATAATCGCTTCATCAATATTGAAATTGCCGGATAGCCGGCGCGTTTCCACAAAGTCGATCAGCACGACGGCATTCCTTACAACAATCCCCGTCAAGGAGACAATCCCCATCACACCAAGGAAACTTAATGGCGTCTGTGTCAAGAATAGGCCAAGAATTGCGCCCGACACACCCAAGTACACAGCAATCAGCACAAGGAATGGCAATCCGAACGATTTGAATTGGAACGCAATGACCAAGTAAACAAGCAAGATGACAACCAGGAACAAGACCCCGATTTCAGTGAAGAATGCTTCCTGATCGGAATTTTCCCCGCCTGTCGACAATTCGTAGCCCGACGCCAAGTCTTCTTTCTGCGCATCGACCACTTCAAGCATGCTGGCTTCAAAATCGGCAGCATCGCCAAACGCTTTCAATGTAATCGCACGTTCGGCTTCCTGATGCGGCACCTGTGCCAAAGCAGTTGTCTGTTCAGGCGTCAGCAATTCATCCAAGCCCACCAACGTCGGCGGACCTGGCTGTGCTTGCGGTGAACCAGCGGGCACTTGGAAGTCAGCCAAATCGATGTCCTGGCCGTTCTCTATGCCTGACTGCTTCACTGTCACTTCATACGGCTTCTGCCCTTCGTAAATGCTGTAGAGCGGAACGCCTTGAGTCAAGAACTGCAGCTGCCCTGTCACAGTGCTGAGCGGAATGCCGTTCGCTTCAAGCGCTGCCTGATTCGGCACGTATTCCACAGCAGGAACCGGATCTCCCAGATTATCTGTGACGACGTCTGCGCCATTCTCCAGCATCGCCGCTTTTAATTCGTCGCGCAATGCAGTCAGTTCTTCAAGATTCTCTCCTTTAATGGTGACGGTCACCGGAGCACCTGCTGGCGGCCCTTGAACGATTGTATCCAGGAAAATTTCCGCTTCCGGGTACTGGTCGCGCAACTCCGGCTGCCATTTCTCAATAAAGTCGGCTGCCGTCGTTTGTTCGCGGTCAATCCGAATCGCTACCTGTCCTGTATTGGAGCCGGTATTATCCATCGAAGAGGCGAACAAATTCGGCAAGCCTTCACCAGTGAAAATCGCGATTTCTTCGATATTTTCGTCTTCTCCCCTTAACTCTTCCGTAACGTTAGCGAGGAATGCATCGGTTTCTTCAATCGAAGTCCCTTCAGCGAGGCGGACGTTCATCGTCACCTCTTTGCGGTCAGCTGCCGGGAAGAATTCGAATGGCGTGAAGAACGCCAACGCCAATAGCCCTGTTGCCAGCACCAATCCTCCGATGCCGATCCAGAGCGGGCGTTTCAATACGCCGCGCAATACTTTATTCGAATAAAACAGCGCAAGCTTCTCAAGCGGTTTGCCAAGAAAACCTGGTGTATCGGATATCTTTTTCGAGCGGCGTTTCGTTTTCAGGTATTGCATCATCGGCACCAAGGTAATCGACAACACCGTAGACGCGATGATTGTCGTGATGAGAATGCTCGGCAATGCTTTGATGAACGCGCCATTGCCGCCTGACAGCAGCAAGAGCGGAGAAAAAGTTACAACAATCGCCAAACTGGATGCGATGATGGAAGAAAACACTTCTTTGACGCCGTTGACAGCGCCATCCAACGGCGAGTCGCCCAGCTTGTAGCGGCGCTGGATATTGTCATTGACAACGATGCTGTCATCGACCAAAATACCGATCGCGATGATCAGGCCGATAACCGAAATCTGGTTCAAGTCGACGCCCATCGATGGAATCGGGATCATGCCGATCAACACAGATGAAAGAACTGTCACCGCTACGACGAATGCACCGAACAGCGTCAATCCAGCGGTCGTCACGACGAGCACCGCAAGCACGGCAATCAATAGAGAGACGTATAAGCCTTCAAAAATCGATGTGACATTTTCAGCCTGTGATTCATAGCGTTCCGCTTCAACGCCAGCTGGCAAGCCTTCATTGAACGCATTGATCACTTCAGATACTTTTTCATCAACGCCCGGGACATCTTGTCCCCCTTGCAAAAATACCGTATACGAAATGGCGCGTTCACCTTCGAACGTCACGATATCTTCCGTTTCGCCATCCACAGTTTCAATCACTGCGATGTCTTCAAGCGGTACTGCAGCGGATCCTACCTGCAGCTTCTTCAATTTCTCGATGCCCTGTTCCTGCTGCACCGTCAAAACCACTTGCTCGTTGCCATTGTCATGGGTGCCGAGCGACAACGGCTGGTTTGCCTGTTGGAGCGACTGCAGCACTTCAAACGGCTGCAGGTTGTTTGCTGCCAATTGCTCCGCTTCCAGTTCAATAAGGATCTGCTGGCTGTTCAAGCCTTTGACAGCAGTGCCGGCCACGCCATTCACCGCTTCCACTTCTTCAGACAGATCGGCTAATGCCTGCTCCATACCGCGGAGCTCTGCTTCATCCCCGTAGAACATATACGATACGAGAGGGAATGTCAGATCCAGCTTTTCTACGGATGGCTGCTGCGCCTGTTCCGGGAAGCTGCTCGATGCACGCTGCACCTGCTGCTGCATTTCCGTCACCAGTTCATCGGGATCGAATCCATCTTCCAATTCAAGCGTAATGATGGAAGCGGAATTCGCTGACACCGATTGCAGCGACGATACGCCATCCACTTTCTGCAATTCCTGTTCGATCGGATTGGTGATGGCTGTTTCGATTTCCTCAGGGCCAGCGCCTGGCAAAATTGTCGACACCAGCACAAGATTCGGCGGCGTCTCCGGAATTTCCCGCTGAGGCAAAGTGACAAATACATAGGCGCCGATAACGGTGAAAATAAAGATTAAGAATAGGAATAATTTGCTGCGATCCAATAGGTATTTCATGATGCGCCTCCTTTATTTATATGTATAACTATTGTATGACATTTATATAATAAAAGCTAAATCGGCAACCGAAAATTGCAGAAAAAAGAGGACCGGAGTTCTCCGGCCCTTTTCATTGTGCTCAATGCATATGCTGAGCGCGTTTGTGCTTCATGAAATACGCTGCAGCAAAAATCAATAGCGGCGGCACCATGCTCAATTTGAACCACATGCTGCCGCTTCCGTCAAAGGCGATCAGGCCCATCGGCAGAAGCAAAGCTGCGCCGCTCCAAGCGAGCGCTTTCCATGACCGTTTCCACAATCCATAGATGAACAACACGACCGATGCGATGACCAGCGACCAGAGCAGGATTCCCATAAGGAATAAGCCCATGATTTGTTCCTCCCCAACCGTAATGTCTTTCTCTCTATCTGTTTACTTCTCTATACCCGTTCTCAAACCCTTTCAATGCGTGCCCAAATAAAAAAAATCCGGGTGCACAAAGCGTCCCGGATTTTCGATTCTGCTTATAGGTTTTTCAGGAATAAACGAATGACGTCTGCCCCGCCGATGATGTTTCCAGCGGAAGTGCCGATGTTCGTCAGTACGACAACAAGCAAGACGCGTGTGACTTTATTGTCCCAAAAGCCTTTAAGGGTAAAAACGTCTTTCGACAAAGTTTCAAAATCGCCGACATTCGGGCGGCGGACATACGCCTGCATCAGACCGGAGAACCAGCCTGCAGCGAGCAGCGGATGGAGCGCGCCGACAGGGCCGCCGACAAACGCCGTCAGGATGGCGAGCGGATGGCCGAACGCCAATGCTGCCCCGATTGCACCAAGCGATGCCGTCCACAGCACCCAGCTGATAGTGCCATCAATGCCCGCAGCGGGATTGTTATAGAAGGTGACCGCGAGCAGGACCACCAGCAAAATCGGCAGCGCCCAGCCCAGAATCTTCGGCCACTTCGATTTCGGCGGCACTTCTGATAATTTCTCCAAATCGTGTTCGCGGTGGATTTCCTGTGTAATTCCCGGTACGTGAGCAGCGCCAAGCACCGCGACCACTTTTTGGCCTGGCGCATCTTTGATCTTTTGGGCAAGGTATTGATCCCGTTCATCGATGAGCGGCTTTTTCAGTTTTGGAAACGATTTGGTGAAATCGTTCAAGACCGCATTCAGCGTATCTTGCGATTTCATCTTTTCAAGGTCTTCCTCTGAAATCGTTTCGCTGCTGAAAATGCTGTAGAACACAGATGTCAGCAGCTGCGCTTTGCCCATAAAGCCGATATTGCTCCAGATGCGGGAAAACGTGACCTGGATGTTGCGGTCGGCAAGCACCAGCTCGGCGCCGGTTTCTTTGGCGGACTCAATGCCTTGAAGCATTTCCTGCCCCGGCTTGATGCCGAACTGATCGGCCAAACGGTTCTGGAACGAGGAAATGGCCAAATTCATCAGCAGCAAGCTCGATTTCTTTTCCTTGATGACTTTGAAAATATCGGTTTCTTTCCACTTGCTCTTGTCAGTCACCGACTGGTAGCGCTGAGCGTCCAGCTCGATGCAAACCGAATCCGGCCGCTCCGCTTCAATGACTTCTTTGACCTGCACCGCGCTTTGGCGCGAAACGTGTGCTGTACCGATGAGAATGATTTCCCGGCCGTCGATGTGCAGACGCGTTATATTTTCTTCATGCATGGATTTACTTCCTTCACAGAACTTAATTTCCCTCCGCCGCAAGGCGAAAAGACTGTCTATTTCAATAATGAATCACATCGCCGAAAATATCAACTATTGGCGCGTCAAAGCCCTTTTGCGTTGAACGTATTGCCGTTGCGCAGATCGCCATGTTCAAAGCCTTTATAGAACCAGCGCTTGCGCTGCTCCGACGTGCCGTGCGTAAAGCTTTCCGGCACGACATAACCGCGTGAGCGCTTCTGGATCGTATCATCGCCCACCGCACTCGCTGCCGTCATCGCTTCTTCCAAGTCTCCTTCTTCAAGAAGGTCCATGCCTTGCGCATGATGCGCCCAGACGCCGGAATAATAATCTGCCTGCAATTCAAGCTTCACTTGCAATTCGTTATAGTCTTCCTCACTCAGCTTATTGCGCATCGGCTGTACCTTGCCCATCGTGCCGAGCAGATTTTGCACGTGATGCCCCACTTCATGCGCAACGACATAAGCCATCGCGAAATCCCCGGGCGCCTGGAACTGTGTCTGCAATTCTTCATAGAAGCTCAAATCGATGTAGAGTTTCTGGTCGCCGGGGCAATAAAATGGCCCTACTGATGCGCCAGCTGTGCCGCATGCCGAATCGACGCTGCCTGTATAAAGCACCAAGGTCGGCTCCTCATATTCCAAGCCTTCTTCTGCGAACACTTCCGTCCATACCTGTTCGGTATCCGCGAGAACGACCGATACAAATTCCGCCAGTTCCTCTTCTTCTTGGGTAGCCACATAAGGTTCATTTGATTGCTGGGCGCCGCCCATTGTATCCAATATGGCGTCCGGGTCGCCTCCGAGAAATGATATCAGCAAGACAATAAGCAAGCCGCCGATGCCGCCTCCGGCAATCAGGCCTCCGCCTCCGCCCCCTCTGCCTCTCCTGTCTTCAACGTTGCCGCTGCCCGCTCTGCCTTTCCATTTCATCTTTTCCCTCTCCTCGCCAATCACTTTTAATAAGCTATACCCCGTTCGGTACTGCTTTTAATCCATTTTAAAGGAGTCGATAAATTAAAAATCGCTCTCTTAAATCGCCTTCTACTCCCGGCAGTTCGATTTCCCGGAATTGTTCAAATGCCGTGCTATGCTCTAAATAGCCAATGTAATCATCTGACGGGAAGAATAAGATCAGCTCGACAGGCCGCGGCGAGCGTTCTGTGGACTTCAGGATATTATTGATGACCGAGATGAAAATCTGAACGGAAAACGGGTTGAAAAAATAGAATTTATTGTCGCGGGGATGGATCCGGTATTGTTCAGCAAGCGTGCATGTGAAACGGATCCTCCCTTTTGCCGTGGGCCGCTTTTGCACGTATGATTCCAGGTTTTCACAAGCCAGTTGGTGAAGGCCTTGATCCATTTCCACACCAGTTGTTGCCGCACCGAACAAATGGTGCACCAAAAAATTGAGGCGTCCTTTGCCGGAGCCGAAATCGACAAGCTGGTCGGTTTCCGATAAGCGGTGGTTGTTGAACAATGTCTCAAGCAGTCCGTATGGTGTCGGCTCGTAGCGATTGTAATGGAAAGAATCATGGAATCCCTGCTGGATGCCCGCAGTATGGATATTCAGGTCGTGGTCGTATTGGCGTTCGTCCATCAAAATCTCCTCGATTCTTTGTGTAATCAAGCCTTGCATACTTGCAATTCAAGCAGGAATTTGGTAAAGTCTAGCTAATTCAATAATTTCTTGCTCCGCTTTTTCGGAGTGAGGATAGAGGCGCAAAAACCATCAGTAAACAGTTCGAGGATGATGAGATCCGGCGACAGCTGTTGAAAGGGGGATTTGCCGAAGTGGCCAGGCGCTCATTGCCGAAGCTGCTGGGTCTGCATTAAACAAATGCAGGACTGTCATATAGGAGACTATATGGGGGGCTATCTGACGCATGGATTGGGCGCTTTACACGCCAATCCTATCGCAGCAACGAGACCCCTCGTTGCTGCTTTTTTGTTTTTCCGATACGCTTGCAGCCTCTGATTACGCACGATCAACGCAGCAGCAGACAATACAACAGACTAAAAAAATGAGAAAAGGGTGGTATTTATGAATTTCGGACAAGTAGTGACAGCAATGGTGACGCCTTTTGACGCAAGCGGCGACATCGATTTCCCAGCAACTGCAGCCTTAGTGGAACATTTGATTGAAACCGGGAGCGATGCATTGGTGGTAGCCGGCACTACAGGCGAATCGCCGACTTTATCAGCGGACGAAAAAATCGATCTTTTCAAGTTTGTCGTCGACACGGTCCAAGGCCGCATCCCCGTCATTGCGGGAACCGGCTCAAACAACACACGTGCTTCAATCACGTTGACGCGCGGCGCAGAAGAAGCGGGCGCTGATGCCATCATGCTGGTGACACCATATTACAACAAACCTTCACAAGAAGGCATGTTCCAGCATTTCCAAGCGATTGCAGCAGCCACTCATCTGCCAGTCATGCTATACAATATTCCGGGGCGCAGCGTCGTCAATCTGTCGGTCGACACCATTGTGCGCTTATCGGAAATCGACAACATCGTCTCCATCAAAGAAGCAAGCGGCAGCCTGGACGCAGCAGCCGAGATTATTGAGCGCACACCGGATACGTTCAGTTTATACAGCGGCGATGACGGCTTGACGCTTCCGCTACTTGCCATCGGCGGAGCTGGCATCGTTTCTGTAGCCGCCCACATCATCGGCCGTGAAATGCAAGAGATGATTTCGAGCTTTAAAGCCGGCGACACAGCAAAAGCCGCGCAGCTTCACCGCACACTCCTGCCAGCCATGAATGCGCTATTTGCTGCACCGAATCCGGTTCCTGTTAAATCAGCCCTAAACTGGGCAGGCATAGCGGTCGGCGGTGTACGCTTGCCGATGATTCCGTTGACGGAACAAGAAACACTGACGTTACAAGAAACTTTAGCGCCGGTCGTAAAAACGGCAACTACACAATAATTAAAAATAAACCCGCTGAAGCGAAGGCTTCAGCGGGTTTTTTGCATCAAATTTCAGCAGTCAGTTTTTTAAAGGCTTGCTTCAAGCTGCCGCCAAGCGCCAGCTGCCGGACATCAACGCCTAAATGCGTAATCGTCTGCGCTATTTCTGGCCGGATGCCGGTCAGGACTGCGTGCACGCCGATCAGTTTCAGCGATTCGACCAGCCGGATGATTTGTTGCGCCACCATCGTATCGACTTTCACGACGCCCGACAAATCAATGATTAACGTAGAAACGTCCAAGTTTCCAACCGATAGAAGCGTTTTCTCCAGAATGTGCTCTGCGCGGTCCACCTCGATTGCCCCGATAAGAGGCAAAATCGCAATTTCGTCATTGACGGGCACGACTGGCGAAGACAGTTCTAAATACTCTTTCCGCGCTTCTTCGAGATTTTTTTGATACGAATTGATGTAAGCGAAGCTATAAGAATACGCCGCATGATCGAGCAGGCTGTGGAAAAATTCCATAACGTCGAAAAGCACTTCAAGTTCGATGCCTTCGTGGACAGCTTCCGACTTGATGACTTTGCTGATATGCTTGCGGTAAATATTCGTTTCTGCCAAAGCGCTGTCGAGCATGATGCCTTCTTTCAGGAAATAATTCCCGGTGGCATGGCCCCATTCTGTAATTTCATCATACGCTTTTTGCGGATCCAAGAAATTCTTGATGGATTTTCCGATCAAGCCGATCAGCCCTGAACGGAATTCCACAACCGCTTTCAATAGTTCTTCATAGCCTGCGATATCCGACGGAGCAGCATCTTTAAATGCCTCTTCCTGAATCAATTGGGCGATTAAATATTTATCTTCTTCCACCCGTTGGCCAAGCAATGTAATTTCCCTTTTCATGTGGTACCCCCTGGAGTAGCATTAATCATTCTTTGTCATTATTATACCTGCCAATAAAGGGTTTAGGATACACCAAATTTTCCCGCTAAAAACTTTCATGAAATTATTGCCCGGGAAATAAAAGCGAGCCCACTCAACCGACCGTCACACAATTGCGACCTGCATTTTTGGATGCATAAAGCGCTTTGTCTACGCGCGCAAAAAGCTTTGTGGCTGTGTCTCCAGGCTGGTAGTTTGTAACACCTATGCTGACAGTGATCGGAACATGCTGCCAATCGGCCATTTCCAGGTTTCTGCATAGCTTCTCACCGAGTTCTTCTGCCCACTCAATGCTATAACCCGGCATCAGAATAATGAATTCTTCTCCTCCCATTCGGGCAACAGTACCTTCACCTTCAGTTTCGCCCAAAAGTTTACCCGCCAATTCCTGCAGCACCGCATCGCCCATTTGATGGCCATACGTATCATTGACGCGCTTAAAAAAATCAATATCCACTGCCAGCAGCGATAACGGAAAACCGAATTCTGATTTGACGAGCAATCCTGCTAGTTCCTGTTCCAAATAGCGGCGGTTTTTCAAGCCAGTAAGCGAGTCGACATTTGCGAGCTGATGCAAATCGGCATTGAGTCTTTCGAGCTCTGCTTTTTTGCATTTCACTTCACCAAGAAGATGCTGCAGTTCTTCGTAAGCTGCCGCTGTCTCACGATTGATCTGTTCTGCGTTTTGCTTCGCTTGAAGCAATTCTCTTTCGTATTCACCGCGGATGGTCATTTCGATCATGGCACATTCAAAGCGTCCTTCCCTCTCCACTGCATTCATCAATACAGGAACAGAACCGGCTGCACCTTTGATTGTCAGAAACATTTCGTTCACTTTGCCGTGAAGGGTGATGGCCGGCAAGAAATATGTCTGAAAATAAACCATCGATGCGATCGTCAACATTTCGTGAAAATGCTTCGGGCTTTTGTTGCTAAGCATGTTTCGCATCGCTTCATTCATTTCCAGCACCTTAAGCCCACGATCGAAGACAAGATATGCCAAAGGCGCGAATTGCAATTGCTTTTCCATAACCGGCCACACTCCTCATTGTTCTAGAAAATCTTTGATGCAATAAACCGTTTCTTCCGGGTCGCTCAAATGTGGATTATGGCCCATCGCCTCCATCACGACAAGCTGGCTGCCGTCAATGTGCTCGTGGACATACCGGCTTACATTTGGCGGAGCAATGGCATCGAATTGCGGCTGCAATATCAATGTTGGAACGCGGACTTTGCTTAGCTCACTGCGAACATCCGATAAAAATGTCACTTCCGCGAATTTGCGGGCAATCACCGGATCATTTGCGCACAGGATCTGTTCAAATTCCTGCGCCAAACCGGGGCGCTCTTCGTTCTGCATGACGACTGGCGCTAAATACTTCGCCCATTCTTTATAATTGATTTCCATCATATCCAATAATTCAGCAATGTCAGACTGGTCAAATCCACCTTGATAGTCTTCGTCATTCAGGTAATATGGCGATGGACCGATCATGACCAGTTTTTCAAAAAGCTCCGGCCGCTCAATAGACGCCAGCATACCGATCATGCTGCTGACTGAATGGCCGACAAACAGGATGTTTTTCAATTGCAGCTCATCGCAGACATCCAGCAAATCCTGCTTATAGCCGTGCAGCGAGTTGTAGCGCTCTACTGAATACTGCGATTTATCGCTTTGGCCAGAACCGACGTAATCAAAAAGAACTACGCGGTATTGTTCTGTAAAAGCAGGAGCTACACCACTCCATACCTCTTGATCACAGCCGAAACCGTGTCCAAATAACAGGGTTTTTTCTCCATTTCCATATATCTTTATATTATTTCGGTGAATCACTTGCTGTGCCATTTGCAACTCCCCCTTGCTTTAAGCAATGCTATCTCTATAAAAATCTTCCTTGCTCTAGAATACCATCAATATCTGCAATAAATTCATCTTAGACTAATTACCCTGTTATATATAATTTAGACAGTCCAAAAAGCATATTTCACCCTATTTAGTTTGTTCCATCTTTTCTCAATAAAATTGATTGAAAAACGATGCGAAAATGACAAAGACAATAAGAAGAACAAATATCGTAATGATGATGCCTGGCAGCACAACAATGAAAAACCCTTTCCAAGACGAGACACGATGCGCTTCGCCTACCGCTTTGCAGACGATGATGAATGTCCAGACCGAGACAACCGCCATTACGATAGACATAATCGCCACAATGGGGTTCCCCGCCACATCAGCGCGGTCTGCAAAGAAAGTTTCCGGTGATGCTAGCGCCCAAATGATCAGCAGCGGCAACAGCCAAATCTGTGGTATCTGCGCTGCAGGAAGCGCTTTGAACATTTCCTGATAAGTCGCCGTTCCTTTGAACAGCCGCCCTACAAGCGTCAATATAGCTGCACCTAGGAAATAGCCCACTGCACTCCCGATTGGACCGGTGATCAACGCCTGAAGAATAGCCGCCCACGGTGCCATGTCCGAACTGCGGGTGTTCATCATCCCCAGCAGGCCGGATGCGAATCCTGTCAGAACGATAAGCAGAATGATGTATTTGACCGATTTTCGGTCGATGACGAAACGGACTGTTTCACGGGTTCGCAGCCAAATATCGGTGAACGGATTCACCCCGCGCTCTTTGCTTAAACGATCTTCTCTTACCATAATTCCCTCCTCCTTTCATCAAAATATCGATATGGCGGCCAGCAGTTCCAAGAAATTTTATAATAGTTATCTATTACCCGTTTCCGTATTTTATTAAATATGTATTATAAGAAGAAACTTCAATTCTCTGGATTTTATTTTCCAATTGCTTATTGTTTTTCGGCTTCCGCGGCCAATTGATATGTTTATAAAACTGAAAAGGGTGGGTACACTACCTCTACCTTAACTTTTAGGTTCTACATCGAACCACACACTTAGGAGGAATTCATAATGACAAACCACGAAAACAAATTGATCGGCGCATATGACGTACAGGCAGAAGTATTGAATAAAATCACAGAATTGAAATCACAGGGCTATAGCGAAGATGACATTTACGTCGTTGCGCAAAACCACGACCAAGTAGCGATGGTAGAGCGCCAGACGCATGTGCATGTAGACGCGGATTCAACAGAAGCAAACGGCACACCGCAGCAAGAAGAAGGCTTCATGGGCAAATTCATCAACTTGCTGGCAGGCGAAGAAGCTTCAGGCGATGCCTTCAACAGCTTGAAGTTAAATGAAAAAGATGCGGAACAATCGCGCCGCCAACTTGAAGAAGGTAAACTACTGGTTTACGTCGACAGCGACTACAACGAATCGTATAATTCATTCCATGAAAAACGCGGAACTTCATCTTCCCGTGAAGGTTTTGCTGCCGGCAATACAAACGATGGCTTAACGGCTGGAAACACAAATGGTGTATCATCGGCTAGTGAAGAAGAGAAATTGCGCCTTCATGAAGAACGCTTGCATGTCGACAAAGAGCGCGTGCAAACTGGTGAAGTGAATGTCGGCAAACACGTTGTTGAAAATGAGCAGACAATCGAAGTCCCTGTTGAGCGCGAAGAAGTATACGTTGAGCGCCGCCCAGTGAACGATTCAACGGCTTCGACAGATACGAATCATTCATTTGATTCCAAAGATGCTTACACAGAAGGCGACACAATCCGTGTGCCATTGACGGAAGAGCGTGTAGAAGTGACGAAAACAGACGTAGTAGCTGAAGAAATCGTCATCGGTAAACGCAAAGTCCAAGATACAGAGCATGTGAAAGAAACAGTCCGCAAAGAAGTAGCAGACATTGACGAAGATGTGGAAGATAAAGACCGCAACCGCTTCTAATGTCACTAGCTGAATAGATAAATAACGATGCAAAAGCCCCCGGAAATTCATTTCCGGGGGCTTTGCTATGTCACCGATCAGCTCCAGCGGGCTGTCAGCATTTTTCGTCTTGTGTAGAATTCGACGCCGTCCGAACCGTTGGCGTGAAGATCTCCGTAGAATGAGTTTTTCCAGCCTGAGAACGGGAAGAACGCCATCGGAGCAGGAACGCCCAAATTGACGCCGAGCATGCCAACTTCGATGTTCTCGCGGAAATAGCGCACACTGCGCCCGCTTTCAGTAAAGAGGCAAGCGCCGTTGCCGAAATCGGATTTATTGGTCAGTTCAATCGCTTCTTCCAAAGTTGCCACACGGACAATCGACAGGACCGGCGCAAAAATCTCTTCTTTCCAAATGCGCATATCGGTCGTCACGTTGTCGAAAATAGTCGGGCCGATGAAATAGCCTCCGTCTTGCATGCAAGCATCTTCGCGCCCATCGCGCAGCAGTGAAGCACCTTCCTGCTGGCCGATTTCAATATAATTAGCCGTTTTCGTTTTGTGCTCGTCGCGGATGACCGGGCCAAGGAAGACGCCTTCGTCCATGCCGTTGCCGACTTTCATGCTGTCTGCCGCTTCCATTAATTTTTCAACCAATGTGTCGGCCACGTCTCCCACCGCAATGACGACTGCGCAAGCCATGCAGCGTTCGCCAGCAGAACCGTAAGCGGCCGAAACGATTTCTTTTACCGCCGGGTCAAGCTGCGCATCCGGCATGACGATCGAGTGATTTTTTGCACCGGCCAATGCCTGGACGCGTTTGCCGTGGCTGGTCCCTGTTTTATAGACATATTCCGCAACCGGCTGTGAACCGACAAAAGAAATGGCCGGGATGCCCGGGTGCTCAAGAATGCTGTTGACGACTTCGCGTCCGCCGTGGACGATATTGAAGACGCCTTTTGGCAATCCCGCTTCTTCGAACAATTCCGCCAGGCGGTTCGCAAGCAATGGCGTTTTCTCTGAAGGCTTCAGTACAAATGTATTGCCGAGCGCAATCGCCAGCGGGAACATCCAGCATGGCACCATCATCGGGAAGTTAAAAGGCGTGATGCCGCCGACGACGCCGACAGGATAGCGGTACATGCCGGATTCGATGTCCGTTGCGATATCAGGCAATTGCTTGCCCATCATCAAGGTAGGCGCACCAGCTGCAAATTCGACGCACTCGATGCCGCGCTGCACTTCCCCTTTGGCTTCGGCAAAGCTTTTGCCGTTTTCCACTGTGATCAATTCCGCCAGTTCGTCCCAATGATCGACCAGCAGCTGCTGGTATTTGAACAGAATGCGTGCGCGCCGCGGAACCGCTGTTTTGCTCCATAATTTATAGGCCGCTGCCGCTGCTTTTGCTGCGTCATCGACATCGTCCAAGGTGGAAAGCGGCACTTGCGCAAGGATTTCTCCCGTCGCCGGATTCGGTACTTCGTCAAATTTCGTTGTTTTTGCTTCCACCCATTCGCCATTGATATAATTCTTCAATCTATTCTTTGTCATTGTGTCCATAATTGTTTCCTCCTAAAGTTTTGCTTTTGCCGCTCCGCTTGCCGTAAATTCATAATCGAAACAAACGCGGTACAGCTCTTCGATTTCCTGCTGGTCCGGGATTCGCGGATTATTGCCGGGACTGCCACTGGCCAGCGCATCTCCTGCCATTTTAACGATTGAGCGGGTGAATTGGTCTGCATCGATGCCCCAATCGCGCAAATTCGGAATTTCCAGATCCAGGCAGAGCCGTTTGACTTCATCGACTGCGAATTGCGCCGCCTCTTCGTCTGTCAGCACCGCAGTGTCTCCAGCGAAGACGCGACCCAAATCAGCTAGACGCTCGGCGCACGCATCTTTGCTGAATTCCAGCACACCCGGCAGCAGCATGGCATTCGAAACACCGTGCGGCACATGGAATAATGCGCCGATTGGCCGGGACATGCCGTGCACCAGACAGACAGAAGCGTTCGAGAACGCCATCCCTGCATACATCGATCCTGTCGACATCGCTTCACGCGCCGCAGTATCTTCCGAATCCGCATAAGCTTTGCGCAAATTCGGTACAATCAGTTTGATGGCAGCCATCGCGAGGACATCGGTCATCGGATGAGCCTTTTTCGATAGATAAGCTTCCACTGCATGGCTCAACGCGTCAACGCCGGTGGCCGCTGTGACTTTTTTCGGCGACGACATCGACAGCAGCGGATCGACGATCGCCACAGCCGGCATGAACGCAGGCTGCTTGATCATCATCTTCACGTCGTTTTCCGTATTGGTGATGATTGTGACGTCCGTCACTTCCGACCCCGTGCCGGCAGTCGTCGGTATGGCCAGATGCGGAACAGGCGCTGCCTCCGCAACTTTCGCCATGCCCATATAGTCGCCGATGAACCCGCCGTTCGCCGCCAGGACCGATACCGCTTTCGCTGTATCGATGCAGCTGCCGCCGCCAAGCGAGATGATCAAATCGCATCCACTTTCATTGAACAGCGCCAAAGCTTCTGCGACATATGTATCTGTTGGTTCCGACTCCACTCCAGTATAAACTTCGCTTTCCACATTTTCCTGCTTAAGCAATTCAACACAGCGGCCGACATTGCCAAGCGCTTCCATAATTCCGTCGCTGACGATGAGCGCCTTTTTTCCCCTTAACGCCGCCTCCGTGCCTGTGCGCTCGAATGCGCCGCGTGCATAGACGATCAATTGCGGTGTTCTGAACATTTCACAACCCACCAATTCCTTCACTCCCATCCCTTGTGTTAGTCAATAAAATCATACCGCTTTCTATTTTATCATTAATGCGCAGAGTTTTCTGAAAAATGGAGCAAACACCCATAAGCGGAATAAAATATCCAGAATGTAAATTTTGTTTCAAATGATTAATAATTCAGATTATTTATTGACATTAAGTTATGGTATTGATACCTTTATAGTAACTACGAATCAATAACACGCATGCTTAATGACATATTTTTGATTTCACGGACAGGCAATTTGAACTCCTTTCCGAAGTTAACTATGGGCATTTATCCACCAGTCGAACACTATAGAATTTCACCACATCATAAGGAGGTATTTAAGTGAAAAGCACAAAGCAAAAAAAAATTCTGATTCTCAGCGGCATCGCGCACATGGTCAATGTGGTGGAAACAGCGAAAAGGATGGGCTATTACACAATCGTCACTGACAAAGCGCCGGGATCGCCTGCCAAAAAAGTGGCCGATAAATCTTATGATATCAGCACCTCTGAAATTGACCGGCTCGCAGAAATGGCGAGGCATGAACAAATCGACGGTGTCTTCAATGGCTTTGATGACTTGAATACTTGGAATGCCCTGGCTTTATGCGAGAAACTGGGACTCCCTTATTACGCGACCGAAGAACAGCTGGAAATTTGTTCGAATAAGGATCAGTTCAAAGAACATTGCCGAAAGTTTGGCGTGCCGGTTTCCGAAGAATATGTAATTGATGCAAAGCTCCAGGACGAAGACATTGCCAAGCTTACCTTCCCCGTCATCATCAAGCCGGTCGACAGCTACGCCAGCCAAGGCATCACCATTTGCTATACCCCAGAAGAGCTCAAATCCGGCTATGAAAAAGCGCTGGACTATTCCAAATCCGGCAACGTCATCATCGAACGCTTTATCGACACTCCTTACGGAACCATGATGTATTACACTGTACAAAACGGCGATGTGTTTCTATCCGCCGTAACGGACCGCCACGTTCATCAGCAATTCAAGGAATTACCGCCGCTGCCTATTGCTGTGGCTTTCCCGTCGATGCACAAAGAACTGTATCTCGAAAAAGTGGATCCGCAAATCCGTGACATGCTGAAAGGCATGGGCATTCAAAACGGCGTTCTGATGATTCAGGCACTCTACGAAGAAGGGGAATTCTTCATCTATGAAATGGGCTTCCGCATCAGCGGCTCGCAGCATTACACAATTGTGGAACAGCAGACCGGCATCAATTTGCTTGAAATGATGCTTGATCATGCGCTTGGCGAACCGATCGACAAATACGACATCTCGTCATTTGATGACAGCTATATTCCACGGCCGTCCTGCAATTTGCCAATCTTGCTGGACAACGGCATCATCGCTAAAGTGAGCGGCTTGGAGAAAGTGCTGGCGATGCCGCAAGTATTGTCGTTCGTAGGCTGCAGGCATGCAGGCGATGTTGTCGAGCACACCGGCTCTTATTCGCCGATGTTCGGCCGCTTCAATATCACTGCGGATTCGCTCGACGAACTGCACGAAACAATCGATGCCATCTACGACACATTAACAATCACTTCCACCGAAAAACGCGACATGATATTGGTGCGCTACCAGCCAAAGGCTTTACCTGTCTACGAATAAACGCAAAAAACCGGAGCCCCTACCAAGGGACTCCGGTTTTCTTATGGGTGCAGACATTCTGCCGCGGCGGATATGGCATTTTCGGGCTTGGGTCGTGGAGCGGCGCTTTTTTTTTAGTGCCGGTTAAAATCGGAACAGTTCATGTTAACTTCTCGCTAGGTCATGTTGATTTTCTCGTACTTCATGTTAACGTCCCACTAGATCATGTTAACGCAGATTCAGTTCATGTTATCGAGAGAACCTTCTATCTAAAACCATAGATGGATGCATTTCGCCGTAGCGAAATGCGCAAGTGCATGTGAAGGAGCCGTTCGCCGGGGCGAACGGCTTTTCCATTTGTGCTTTTGAACTTGATCGTGAAGAGATGCTCTCTAGAACACCCTTTTTCGCTAATGCAGGTTAAAGTCCGAGCAGTTCACGTTAACAGCGAAACCTTCTTCTCAAGCCCATGGATAGCTACATGTTCTTCCTGCTTTTTATTGCCCGATAATCTGAGAAGGCAACTTCAAACTCACCGTCGTACCTTTGCCGATCTGGCTGGAAAACGAGATGGCGCCGTCCATTTCCCGAATCAGCTGCTGGGTGACTTTCAAACCCCGGCCGATGATGGTGTTTTTGGCATCGCTGTTGAAATCCAGTAAGGAAGCCAGCTGTTCAGGCGCGATGCCGATGCCGGTATCTTCAATGTAGATGAAGAGATGATGCCTTTTCATCAACGTGGCGATCTGGACCTTGCCGCCGCGCGACGTGGCGTCAATTGCATTTTTCGTGACGTTCAGCAAAATCTGTTTGACGCGCAGCATGTCTTTTTTCAGAATGAGCTGCGGATCGATGTCAAAAGCCGTTTCAATGCCTTTTTGTTCAATATAAGGATTTAAGGTGAGCAACACATCTTCCATCATTTCCTCCAAGGAAATGATGGTTGGCTGACCCTCTGTTTCCGCGCTCGTGAAATGCTCCGCGACAGCGGCTTTCAGTTTGCTGATTTCCAGCACCGCCGCCCGGGAATGGCCCCTGACGCCCGGGTCGTCCGAACTGACAAGCGGTTCCAGCTGCTTAACGGATTTCTCGAGCCCCTGCGCAAGTTCCAGCGACAGCAAATCATTGATTTCGGTCACATAATTCAGCTTTTCTGTTTTCAGCGCCTGGTCTTTCAATGTCGAATAAAACCGGATCGATTCCGAGAAGTAGACATACAGGCCTGTCGACAATACATACAAAAGCAGCATCGTCCCGAAAATCGGCAAGCTATTATGCCACAACCACTCCGCTGCGCCAGTCATATAAAAATGTACAGTGATGGCACTGACCACGATGAGCCACGTCAAAACGCTGAAACCGATTCCTCTTTTGAGTTTATTCGGAAAAGGCTGCTGGATGAAATGGCGCCGCAAAAAGAAGAACAGCAGCAAGATGAAGACGGCCACCAGCAAAACGTTGAGCGAACCCAGCATGCCGCCGATTGCGAAACGGTAAACGACGATCATCGTCGCGGTGATGCCGCCGCTCAGCAGCCCGCCGTAAAGCAGCGACACCAAGAGGGCAATCCACCGCAGATCCCAGACAAAGCCATCCCCCGAGACGATTGGAAAAGTCATGCACAAAATTGCCGAAAGCCCCAGGATGCTACCCAAATAGAACTTGGCATGAAGTTCTGAGTAATTCGACAAGATGAACTGGAAAAAGTACAGCGGCGTCAAGATCAGGAAAAAATTCAGCAGAATATCTTCGATTGCAAAAGCCATTCATGTTCCCCCTTATATTTTCAAGATGATCAAGGTTTGATCATCTTCGATTGCATGCGGTTCCAAAGCGTTGACTTGTGCGAAAATCTCCTGCGCCAAAGTCGCGGCATCGAGTGACAGATCCGCTCGGAGGACGGCTTCACGCAATAGCCTATTCGTATCTTCCGTGTGCTTTTTCCGTTCCACCAACCCGTCCGTAAAGAGGACGACTAAATCCCCTGCCGCCAGCTGAATCGAATCCGATTTGAATTTCAAGCCTTCAGAAATGCCAAGCACCGGCCCCGTCGGATTTAATTCGCGGAAACGCTTTTCCGCCGGCTGGTAGACAAGTACCGGTTCGTGTCCGCCGGAAGCGTAATGCAGCGTCTTGGACGCCAAGTCGATATAGCTGCAGAACATCGTGATGAAACTGGCCTGTTCCATATAATGCGCCGAGAATTTATTGATCCGCGCCAATACGGTCTGCGGCGATTCTTTCTGGTCCATCGCGAATTTCATCATCGTCATCTGGATGGCCGCCGGAATGCCTTTGCCGCTGACGTCGGCGATCGATACGAAGACCCCTTCTTCGTCAGGTACAAGCGTGTAGAAATCGCCGTTCAACTCTTTGAACGGGATGCTGACAACGCCGGTATCGAAAGCCATCGGCACAGTGTTCGTCGACTTCAGCAGCGCTTCCTGCACGGTGACCGCGAGCGCCACTTCGTATTGAATGTTTTGATGCTGGATTTCAAGGCGCTTCAGCTTCTCGCTTTCCGTCACGTCCTTGAACGTCACCATTGTCCCGGCTGCCCCTTCGCTGACAAGCGGCTGTGTAAAGTATTCCACCGGAAAATTCGTGCCGTCTTTGCGCCAGAACACCTCATCGGTCACGAACGAATAATCGTTCGTTTCGACGGCTAGGCAAATCGGGCATTCCTCCATAAAATAAGGGCTGCCGTCCGTCTTCGTATGGTGGATGATTGGGTGGCTGGACCTGCCGACGAGTTCATCGCGGCGGAAACCGAGCATTTCCACCGCCGAATCGTTGACGAAAGTGACCTTGCCTTGAAAATCAATGCCGTAAATGCCTTCGCCAACGGAATTCAGGAACCGCTCGTACGTATTGGAAATTTCCTCAACTTCCTTGAACGGCCGCTGCCCGTAGCGCACAAAAATCAGCACGAATAAAAATCCGTAGCCCGCCACTTTGAAGACATGCGAAACCGTCGCGCTCCAATCGGTGATGGCGGTGAACGAATAAACCAAAGTCGAAAACAGCAGGAAGATGGAAGCCGGCGCAATAAAGCCGACTTCGATGGAATTTGTCTTCCCTTTCTTCTCGAGCGACAGCAAATACAGCAGAATACCGAGATGGACAATTGTCGACAGCGCCATCCCTGCGTTGAACAGCAAAGTCGGCCTGCGGTCCACAACCAGCATCGGCAGCTCACTTTGCAGCAGCAGGATGAAAATGGAGATTGACGTTACGTAAAAGATCGACAGCACCGCAGCCATCGACTTCAATCCCCGGAGTTTAAGCGGCGAATCCAGCTCCACCATGAGGATGATGAACAAAATGGTCTCCGTGATCCGGGCCACCGACCAGAACCAGCCGGTTACCGACGGCTCCACCATCAACGAGCCCGGCATACCTGCGACTGTCAGAATGTGCAGGATATCAAAAATACCGACCGCAAAAAACAAGCTTGAGAAAATCAGCTGCTTGTAATTGTCTCCGATGCGGGTGAACAGCCAGCCTTGGACGGCAATGGAGATAGCGATAAAGATGCTCGTCATTTCCAGAACGACATGCGTCATCAGGAACGCCGGATCGCTGAAATCCGAAAAACCCACTCGCTCATCGATAAAAATCGTCAAGTAGAACAGGATGCTCACGGCGATGGATATTTGTATTAAACGGTTAGCGGCAGTCATAAAAATCACTCTCGAATCTGTAAAGGGATAGTAGCGCATAAATTTTGTGCAGTTTCTATATAAATTGAGCTAGTGAAGCGGACAAGACTCAGCTAAGAGATCTCTCGATATCATATCAAGCAAAATCACGCAGCAGCATCAGCTTTTCCGTTAACCGGCGTTAAAATTTTTTTAACAGGCGTTACATCCGATTTAACAGGTACTGCTTGAAAATTAACAGGTGTTAGCCGGCAGTTAACATGACTTGCTCGGAATTTAACCGGCATTAGCAACAAAACTCTTTTTGCCCACAAAAAAACAAGGAAGGCTCGTTGTAAGACCGAGAACTTCCTTGCTCTTCATCTGCCTATAGACCAGCGCTGAGCACGATTTCACCTTCCGGCAATTCGTTGCCCGCTTCTGGTTCAAGCGTGATCGCGATTGTATCCCATTCTTCTGTATTCTGTTCAAGTTGGTAAAACGCTGCGCCTTGGCCTCCTGCATCCGCTTCGAATGCACCTGCCGGTATCGGCTGCCCGTCTTTCAACAGCCAAATCTGGTAGACTTCACTGCCAGACAACGCCTGCAGCCCTTCGCCTTGGACAACTACTTCGAGCGAATCGCCTTCGCGGACAAGCGCTGCTTTTGCAGTGCCGCCGAAGCTTTCGCTTGCTTGCAAGTCAATCGACTGGAACGCCGCTTCTGTTTGCGCGCCGCCGTCGCCGTCATCGTCCGACAATTGCATTAACGCATAGGCGTTGCCGAGCAATGATACTAGCAGCACCGCGGCGATCATTGGACGCCACCAAATCCGTTCTTTCGGCGGCTTCACCATTGGCACTACTTTCGGTGCCGGCTTCGATGCCGGCTGTGCAGCTTCTATGGATGGTTCTTGAGCTTTGATGGTTTCCTCTTTGACCGGTTCCTGTTGATGGCTTTCGTCAAAGACATTTGCCAGGATGCGGGCTTTCATGCCTGCCGGCGGTTCTGCCGCTTCAGTCAGGTAAGGGAGTTCGCCTACTGCTTCGACAAGTTCGCGGCAGTCTTCGCAGCTGTTCAAATGCAATTGGAATTCGCGCATTTCTTCTTCTGTCAATGTACCGTTCAAATAATCGATGACGTGGTCACAATTCATCTTAGTCATCAATGGCTCCCCCTTCCTGCACACCGTGCAATGATTTTTTCAATTTGCCGAGCGCCAGCCGGATCCTGCTTTTCACTGTACCCAGCGGCAAATCGCAGATTTCCGCAATTGCCTCATGGGTATGCCCCTTAAAGTAAAAGAGCTGGATCATTTTCTGCTGTTCCGCAGACAAGCGCTCTACTGCGGTTTGAATCTGGTCTTTTTGTTCCTGCCATTCGGCCTTTTGTTCCACCGAAGAGTCTCCGTCCGCCATATCGCTGATTTCATCGAGCGGCACTGTCGGTTTTTTGCGTTTTCGTATCAAATCAATCGCAGAATTCCGCGACATTGTAAACAGCCAAGAAGTGAACTTGCCTTTGCTTTCATCGTATTCCCCAGTACCCCGCCAAATTTTGATGAAGACTTCCTGCATGGCTTCTTCCGCCAGTGCACGATCTTCCGTCATCTTCAGCAAAAATGAGAAAAGGATTTTTTCGTAGCGATCATACAATTGTTCGAGTGCGTCTTTGTCCTTGTCCTGAATCAGCCGGTAAAGCATAAAGTCTGAGCTATTCTCCATCCATGTACCCCTTTTTTCATATTTCGTCCTTTAAGCATACTACAATGCTTGCTGCAGATGCATTGCCTAACTCAAAAAACTGCAATTTGGGGAGAAGAAGTTTTTGTTCGAATTCTATAAACCAAACGTGAAAACACGCGGTTTAGATCACTTTTTCCCCTAGAAAATATTGCTTCCTTATATATAGATTCACATCTTTCACGTTTTCTAATCTTTTTTTATTTTCCAGCCGAAAAAGTGATCTATTCTTCTATCACTTGCGTTAGGTCGGCATGGCAATAAAACAAGAGGAGTGTTTTTATGAAATGGAGAAAAGTATTGGCACCGGTCCTTGGTGCAGCATTATTGATCCCAGGAATGGGAACGGCATTCGCAGATGAAATGCCGAAAACGGATACGACAGGCGTTGAACTGCGGGCAACATTGGATTCGTTATTGTCCGAGCATTATGCGCTGGCAGTCGATTCCATGATGAAAACCTATGACGGCGACAAAGGCGCAGAAGCAGCAGCCGCTGCATTAGCTGAAAATGCCGCTGACATGGAGCCGGTGATTGCTTCTGTCTACGGTGAAGAAGGCGGCGCGGCTTTCGAAGAAATTTTCGCGGAGCACAACATGGGCACCACTGAATACGCCCAAGCGATCAAAGATGGCGACGAAGCGATGGAAGAGGAAGCATTAGAGCAGATCCAATCGTTCGTTGACGACATGGGTGCGTTCCTGGCCACAGCAACTGAAGGCAATTTGCCTGAAGAAGGCGCAGTAGACGCACTTCGCCAGCATGAAGATTTCGTCCAAAACACATTCGACCTTTATGTAGCCGGGGATTACGTGGAGTCTTACACAACGTACCTTGAAGGCTTCAAACAGATTTTTGGCGCAGGCAGTGCCATCAGCGGGGCGATCTCCACGCAGTTCCCTGATCAATTCTCCGACCCGAACACAGCGGCAGGCGACTTCCGTTCAACCGTCAACCGCATTGCAGCTGAACATTTCGCTTTGGCACAATTGAGCCTGACAAAAGGCTTTAACGGTTCCGCAGATTTCGATTTCGCGGATTGGGCCCAAGACCAGAACACCGAAGAATTCCGTGCAGCCATCGCTTCCCTTTACGGTGAAGAAGCTGCCACCCAATTTGCACAAATCTGGAACAACGAACACATTTCCGCACAAGGTGCATTGTCAGGTGCGGCAGCATCACAAGACCAAGCAGGCATTGACGAAGCAAAAGAAGCGTTGACTGGCACATTTGCCACTGACTTGGGTACGTTCCTTAGTACAGCAACCGAAGACCGCATGCCGCTTGATGAAACAATCGCCGGTGTAGCAGCTCACGAAGAATCGGTCATTGGCACATTTGAGCAATACGTAGCTGGTGATTATGAAGCTTCATACAACACATACCGTGAAGGCTATGCGATCATGTTTGATATCGGCAAAGGATTGAGCGGTGCAATTGTCGACCAATTCCCTGAAGAATTCCAGAACACAGCACCCGAAAAAATGCCGAAAACAGGCTTTGGCGGCACAGCAACCGAATCCAACTCAATGATGCTGTGGGTCGCTTCAAGTATGTTGCTGCTCGTTGCTGCTGGAACTATCACGTATCGTCAAAGAACGAAACAGCAATAAACTCTTGAGGGAGCCACGCGTTCCCTCTATTCCTATGGAAAGGGAGGATGGACTATGAAGACCTATGCTCCAATGGGCATCGCATTGCTTCTCTCTGCGATCCTGTTCTTTATCATGAAACCGTACGAAGATAACTCAAAGCCCGTCACTGAAGCTGAACCTCCGTCCGAGCTTGCGGCGGAGACCAAAACCGTATCGGCAGAAAAGACGGATAAAATCGCAGAGTTTCCCATCCTTCCTGCCCAACGCGAGAAGCTGGAAGCCTTGCAGCGTGAGCGCCAGGAAAGCATCCGCGGCATGGAACCTGCACGAATTGAAATTCCGTCCATCGGCGTCGACACAGCGATCGAACCAACCGGCATCCTGGAAAACGGCGAGATGGGCGTTCCTGAAGACGTCGATCAGGTCGGATGGTTCGAGCCCGGCTACAAGACCGGTGCCAAAGGCCATTCCGTTCTTGCCGGACACGTCGATAGCTTGACCGGCCCTGCCGTCTTCTACGAATTACAGAATGTGAAAATCGGTGAACAAGTGACCGTGACAGACAAAGATGGCCGTAAAATGGTTTTCGAAATCAAAGAAAAAGTCAGCTACGAAACCGACGAAGCGCCGATTGAAGAAATATTCGGCCCTTCAGACAAGCGCATGATCAACTTGATCACATGTACCGGCGACTTTAACCGGTCGATCGGCTCGCACGAAGAGCGCCTTGTCGTTTCCGCTGAACTCGTTTCCGATTCGGCTGTCATTCAGAAAGCGCCTGAAGCACCGACAAACGTCGAAGCGACTTCGTTCAGCCTTTCTTGGCACGCAGTGCGCGATGACGCCATTATCGGCTACCGCGTCTACGAGGAAGACATCGAAACAGGCGAAAGCAAAAAAATTGCGACCGTATCATTGTTCGACCGCAAGAATATCGAGATTGAGCAGGATCCCAACAAGCGCTATTTTGTTACAGCGGTTGATGTGGACTTGAACGAGTCCGAGAAAACAGAAGCACAGCAATAATAAAGAAACTGCAGGATCCCGGGAAACCGGTGATCCTGCAGTTTTTTGCGGTTAAAAGGCTTTCATCAACCGCTGCTACACACTGACGACATCTGCGCCATCCTTCAATTTATAAGGCCCTTTTTCTTGAAGGAATTTTTGGATGACATCGATTGCGTGAACACCTTGATAGTTTTTTTTGGCCTCGTGCTTTTTGAACGACTGGCTTCCCCCGCCGGCAACCCGATAGATTTTATCCGGCTGAAAGCCTTCGCCTGCAATTTGAAGGCTTTGGATGCGGTGGCCTTTCGGATTATACGGCTTGAATGTCATTTTCAAGCCGCTGGAACGGAGAACATAGCCGCCTTTTTGTTCGAATGGATCAGACGAGTAAACTTGCTCCAAATTATGCTCCAGCGCATCCAGCAATTCTTGGCCCGTGAGATCCAAGGTAAACAGTTCGGGATTCGTTGGAATAATTGTATGCAAATCGTAAAGTGTCAGCGGTCCGGCGGCAATGGGGTAGCCGTAGCGCCAACCATGGGAAAAAGCAGCGCTGCTGCCAAAAGCGGCCAAATAGGCATCGGTTATCAGTTTATCCATCGGCGCTTCTTCGAGCGTCATACGGTGAAGCACCGTTTCGGTTTCTCCAATTACAGCGCTTCTTTCTTTTCTATAACGGGCTAAGACTTCGTCAACCAGCCCCTTGATCTCCTCGTCTTCCTCGAACGTTTCATCCATCTCGATCAGTTCATAATGGACATTGCTGATCTCCCCATTTTCAACTTCTACATCGAGGCGCCCTAAAAATGAACTGCTGGATCCTGCCTGCACAATATAAGCACCGTTTTCAATGATGGGTGTTGTGATGCGGTCATGGCTATGACCGGAAAGCACAATGTCTATGCCGTCCACCAAGGACACCAATTTAACATCCAAGGGAAGGCCCATATGGCTTAACAGCACGATGGCATCGACCTGCCCTTTGAGTGCTTCGACAGACTGGCGGACTTCTTCCACCCCTTTTGTAAAACTCAATCCTGTTGAAAAATCAGGAGGCATCGTGATGTCGACATACGGATACGTCAATCCGATAACCCCGATTTTGATGCCATTCAATTCCTTGATTACGTACGGTTTTAAAAACCCTTCTTGCGTATCGTCATCGGCCACATTGCAGGAAAGCGCCGGAAAAGGCAGGCTTTCCGTCAAATGCCGAAGCTGTTTCTTGCCGTAGGCGTAATCCCAGTTCCCCGGCACGAAGCCATCGAGATTCATTTTCGCGAGAATCGGCAGAATCGCCTCGCCTTCACTTGCCACTAGCGGCAATGTCCCGTGGAATAAATCCCCGCCATCGAAAAACAGCACATTTTCTTTGTCCTTTTTAAGATTTTTGACGTACTGGCTGATCCGCGAAAATCCGCCGGCCTTTTTCAATATCGGCCCATCCGCATTCCAAAAAAGTTCGTTATGCATTTCCAGGCATCCATGGGTATCGTTTTGCTGAATCAACGTAAACTGCATGCGCGTCCCTCTTTTCCCAAATAGTTTGAAACTCCTTTTACTGTAATGGAAAAGTGGTTTTCTCACGAATGTTTTAGCTTACGCCAAAAACCTTGAAGATATTCATGAAATCTTCATATTCAACACGTAGAGTTGATGGGGAATGACACAGAAATGAGGGGAGAAACCATGCCCACAATCGCAATCTTCCCGATGTTGCT
This sequence comes from Planococcus sp. APC 3906, assembly GCF_030407685.1. Classification (NCBI taxonomy): domain Bacteria; kingdom Bacillati; phylum Bacillota; class Bacilli; order Caryophanales; family Caryophanaceae; genus Planococcus; species Planococcus sp. APC 3906. Next base: position 57,638 of record NZ_JASDCW010000009.1, read on the forward strand.
GCATGTACTGAGCATTGGGTTAGGGCTTGCCGTTTTTTACATAATAAGCGACTTGGCGAAAAAACAGAAAAACGAGCGGGCTGAAAAAGCATTTTCCCAGATCATCAATTTTGTCCTGTTCATCTGGCTGTCGAAAATTCTTTTGAACGTGCCTTTGCTTTTAAGCGATCCGCTGGCAGTGCTGGCCTACCCAAGTGATTCCCGGGCTTTCTACCTGGCCATTCTCTTCAGTGCAGCTCTGCTGTTTTACGGCATAAGAAACGGCCGGATCAAGGGTTGGCAGCTTTTCCAAACCTTTTTGTATATCTTATTGCCCGCGGCATTTTTCCACGAATTCGCCCAATTAACTTGGTTTAATGATGGCTACGCTTTTGGGGATATGATCTTGTATGCAGTCCTGCTGGCTTTGTTCCTGGGACTCAATGACAGAATCTCTCCCATTGCTGCCGGCCGTGTTCTTTTGAGTGTCTGGGCCGCTGGGATGTTCCTGATTTCAGCCATCCAGTCCTATTCTTCCGCATTCGGTTATCGGATGGAACCGTGGTTTATCATCATTGTTTTTACAGCAGGACATTTATTAATTTTACTTAACAGCAGAAGGAGGGCCATAAATGAGCTCTATTGATACCGATACAATGCTGATCTTAGGGATGTTCCTGGCGTTCGGCGCCGGAGCCATCTCCTTTTTATCCCCTTGTGTTTTGCCGATATTCCCAGCCTACCTATCCTATATCACAGGCATCAGTGTGAAAGAGCTGCAGGGAGACCGGAACATGAAAATTCAAAAAAGGCTGCTCAGCCATTCGCTGGTTTTTCTGGCAGGTGTGTCGCTGGTATTTATCAGTCTGGGCGCCGGCGCATCTTTTTTTGGCCAATGGATCCAAAATCTGCTGATCGGCGATTCCGGTTTATTCATCCAGCGCATTGCCGGCGTCTTCATCTTGATCATGGGCCTTTTTATCGGCGGCTGGATCAACATCAACCTTTTGATGAGAGAGCAGCGATTCCAGTTCACTAAACGGCCATCGGGCTTTATCGGCACCTTTTTTATCGGACTCGGGTTTGCAGCCGGATGGACGCCATGCATCGGACCGGTTTTTGGCTCGATCCTTATCCTGTCCGCCAGCAACCCTGGACAAGGAATGTTCTATACATTGATGTATGTGCTCGGTTTTGCATTGCCGTTCGTGCTGCTGACGTTCTTTTTAGGCTCGACCAAATGGATTGTCCGCAAAAGCCAGCTCATCATGAAAATAGGCGGTGCCACTATGATCATCATGGGCCTTGTACTGTTCTTCGGGCAAATGCCCGTCATCACCGCAACACTATTGGATTTAATCAAAGATACATGGCTGGCGAAATTAGGATAAATTTGGAGGTTTAATAAAATGAAAAAAATGATTCTAGGTGTTATCATAACGGCAATGGTCGGATGGACGATTTATGATTTGCTGCTCCCTGGCAAGGAAGCGGCTGAAGAAACAGAAATTGCCAAATCGGAGACCGCTCAATCCGAAACGACGGGCCTTGCAGTAGGTGATCTTGCGCCTGATTTCGAATTGATGACGATGGACGGACAAACGGTTCGCCTATCCGATTACAGAGGCCAGCGGGTGTTCATTAATTTTTGGGCGACTTGGTGCCCGCCGTGCAGAGCGGAAATGCCGGATATGCAACAGCTTTACGAGGAACAGGATGTACCCGTAGAGATTTTGGCTGTCAATTTAACCGCGTCCGAACAAAGTCAAGAAAACATTGCCACTTTTGTAGAAGATTTCGGGCTAAGTTTCCCCATCTTATTGGATACGAATTCAGAAACTGCCAATAAATATAAAGTGAAAGCCGTCCCCGCTTCTTATATGATCGATACAACGGGACGCATCGCATTTGTGGCTCCAGGTGCTATGAACAAAGAATTCATGGCGCAGGAAGTGGAAAAGATGAACTAGTTTTTAATCTATCAGGCAAGAGGTGTAAAAGTTGAAGCCTACTATATTGGTCGTCGAAGATGATCAGATGATCCGCGAACTTGTTTCCATTTATTTAGAAAAAGCCGGCTACGAAGTGATCGCAGCAGCAAATGGCGAAGACGCGAAAGAATCTTTTCGGACATTTCAGCCGTGTTTAGTCATTCTCGACCGCATGCTGCCGAAAATCAGCGGTGAAGAATTATGCAGCTGGTTCAGAAGCCAGAAGCGCAACGAAGTATCCATCATCATGCTGTCAGCGAAAGCGAAGACACAGGATAAGATCGATGGATTGAAAATGGGTGCCGATGATTATATGACGAAACCTTTTGAACCGGAGGAACTGGTCGCCCACGTTGAGGCAGTGTTGCGAAGAACGGGGCAATTCTGCCAAAAAATCACCCATAATGGCCTTTCCATTCAGCCAAGAAAAGGCGAAGTCCAATTGTTCGGCAAAAAATTATCGCTGACGAAAAACGAGTTCAATCTATTGTTCCACTTTATGGACAATCCGAATATCGTGCTGAGCCGGGAAGATTTGATTTATCAATTGTATCCGTATAACGACAAGATGGTCATGGACCGCACCATAGACGCCCATATCAAAAATCTGAGGGAAAAAATCGAGGATGAAGCGGCTTCTCCCAAACGTATTTTGACCGTCAGGGGAATGGGGTATAAATTCGTCCATGATTAATTTCCTTAAGTCATTGTGGCCAAAACAGATTCTTTGGCGATTGACCTTTTTAAACACGATTGCTTTTACAGCGGTGATTATCCTGAGCAGTTTTATCATTTATAACGCTGCGTGTTCATTGGTCAGCGGAATCGAATCGGATGTTCAGCGCCAAAACCAGTTTAATGCTGCCCTTTTGCAATTTATATGGATGTTCAGTGCCGTAACCATTGTTATCGGCAGCTTGATTCATTTTTATTTAACAAAAAAATTGATGGGGCCTTTAAAAGAGCTCATCGAATCCACGAAAGTCATGAAAGACGGCCGATACCCCAAAACCATCGAGACCCGGTCCGAGGGCGAAATTGGTGAATTGATCGGCCATTTCAATGAACTCGTACAACAATTGAAACTCAAGGAACAATCCAGGCAGAAGATCGTTTCGGATTTGTCCCATGAATTCCGGACGCCCCTATCGAATTTAAACGGCTATATGAAAGCCCTCAGCAATGGCGTCATTAAAGGCGATACGGCTTTATTCCAATCGCTCCACGGGGAAGCGCAACGGCTGACAACGATGGTGGAACAGCTGGAACAATTAAAAGAATGGGATATTGCCGCCGCGGAATCATTGGCAGAAACAAAGCAGGAAGAAATGAGCCAATTGATTCGGCAAACGGTTGAAATGTTCCATTGGCGGCTTCAGGAAAAGAACATCCACGTCCAAATCGATGCTGTGCCTGGAATTGTCGGCGTCTTTAATGGCGGAATCCAACAGGTTTTGGGCAATATAATCGATAATGCCATCCGTTATTACGAAGGCGCTGCCCCCATACAGATAGAAGGAAAAATTTCCGGAACCGATTATCGTGTGTCTATCATCAGCAAAGGCCAGGAAATTCCTGAAGCCGATGCAGAAAAAATATTTGAACGCTTTTACCGCACCGACCCTTCGCGAAATCGGGACACTGGCGGAAGCGGACTGGGACTTGCCATTTCGAAGGAAATTGTCGAACTCCATAAAGGCACAATCGGCTTAAATTTTAAAAATGGGTTTTACGTATTTTGGTTTAAAATCCCCCTTGAATATGAATGAATCCGAAAAGCCGAAGCACAAGCTCAATAGAAAAACTGCAGGATTCCGGGAAACCGGCAATCCTGCAGTTTTTTATTTAAAATCCTTTCGTTCCCCCTCTTCCCTAGCCTGCAACTTTGACATTTGTTTTCAGAAGGTATATATTCGTATTACACAGTATTCAAATAATCAGATATACTATAAAACAAAAGAGAAGGTCTTTGTATGGAGAAGAAGTCGTTTTTCACTGGAAGATACGCAGACTATTCATTTCAAAGTTTTAAAAAGGACCTTTTATCCGGATTAGTGGTAGGAGTCATCGCGATTCCGTTAGGGATGGCTTTTGCCATTGCTTCGGGGGTCAATCCGGAATACGGCATCTACACCACACTCATTGCCGGTATTCTCATTTCGATATTCGGCGGATCCAAATTTCAAATTGGCGGCCCGACCGGAGCATTTATCCCCATCTTATTTTCCATTGTCCTCACATACGGCTATGAAAGTTTATTGCTTGCTGGATTTTTAGCCGGCATTCTTTTGTTTCTTATGGGTGTTTTCAAACTGGGTTCATTGATAAAATATATACCACGCCCCGTCACAATCGGCTTCACCTCTGGGATCGCAGTGATTATTTTTGTCGGGCAAATTGCAAACTTCCTGGGATTGAGCGGCATAGAAAAGCATGAATCTTTTCTATTGAATGTAAAAGAAATCGCGCTTCACATAGAAACCGTCAATTTTTACAGCGTGTTAACCGCTGTCATTTGTCTGATTGCGATTTTACTGACACCAAAGCTTGTTCCGAAAGTTCCTGGCCCTTTAATCGGCTTATTGGTTTCAACCATCGCAGCAACTGTTTTCTTCCCGGCTGAAGTCGCGACAATCGGTTCGGCCTTTGGGGAAATTCCAAACACCCTTCCGGAATTCCGCTTTCCCGAAATCACTTTAGAACGCATAGGGCTTCTGATTGGGCCCGCTTTTGTCATTGCCATGCTCGGCGGAATTGAATCTCTCTTATCTGCGGTTGTCGCTGACGGCATGACCAACAGCAAGCATAACAGCAATAGAGAGCTGATCGGCCAAGGCATTGCCAACATGGTTACGCCGTTATTCGGCGGGATCCCGGCTACCGGCGCAATTGCCCGGACTGCCACGAATATCAAAAACGGAGCAGTTACCCCTTTTTCCGGCATGATCCATGGGGTTGTCGTTTTCTTGGTGCTGCTCCTTTTTGCGCCTTACGCTTCGACGATCCCCTTGGCCAGCATGGCACCGGTATTGATGGTCGTCGCCTGGAATATGAGCGAAAGGCATGTATTCATCAATCTCTTAAAAACGAAAACAGCAGATTCCCTGGTTCTCGTTGCAACGTTTTTATTGACCGTCTTTGTGAGCCTGACGGTTGCGGTAGAAGTCGGATTATTGTTCGCGGTCATTTTGTTCACCAAACAAATGAGCGAGCTGCTCGTCACAGCGAAAGCCTTGCCGGATCCAAACCATAAAGACGAAAAAGTAGGAACCCATATGGTTACCGACATCCACGACTGCCCGCAAATAAGCATCTATAATGTCGAAGGGCCGTTATTCTTTGGTTCTGCCCAAGCCTTTGAGCAAACCATCATGAAGACAATCCATTACAAACCGAAAGTGCTTTTATTGAGAATGGGGAAAGTCCCTTTTATGGATACAACGGGTGAAGCGTATTTGTCCAGCATCATCAAAGATTTTTCAAAACACGGGATGGTCTTAATTTCCGGCATGAAACCGCATCCGATAAATGTTATGAAAAAAACAGGGCTGTATGACTATACTGGAGAAGACCATTTCTTTGAGCATACGGGAGAAGCGATCAACTTCGCTTTAGAACAGCTCGATAAAAATAAATGCCTGGAGTGCCAGCATTTTGCCTTCAAGGAATGTACGGCTCTTTCGGCTGGAATCGAAATCGATACAGCGAAATCAGATGAAAACGAAAAAATCCTGGAGCAGTTTTAGAAAGGAAGAAAACTATTTTGGATATGGAAATGCAGCGTTTCAAAGCAGAATTTTTCAAGGCTCTTGCCCATCCGCTTCGGATTCGAATTCTGGAGATTTTGGCTGAGGGGGATAAAAGTGTAAATGAAATTCAGCAATTGGTTGAAACAGAAGGTTCTACAGTATCTCAGCAACTGGCCGTTTTAAGGGCGAAAAACATCGTCACCGGCATCAAAGAAGGAAACCGTGTGATTTACTCTTTGCGGGACCCACTGATCATTGAATTATTGGATGTGGCCAAGAAAATTTTCAATAACCATTTAGCCGAAACGATCACGATGCTAGACCGGCTCAAGGATGCGGATAGAGCAGAATAGACGTGAAGACATTAAAAACTGCAGGATCACGGGAAACCGGCGGTCCTGCAGTTTTTCGTTTATATTGCCTTGATGACTTTCTTCTCCAGCCTGCACCGCTCGCACCTGTAAATATACAATGGCATATCTCCGCTGTCCTGCCCCACTTCTATGAAGTTATGGAAACCGATGCGGCAGAATGGACTTTGCTGCTTGTTGCCGGAAAGCGCCAGTATCATCAGCACGCAGATGCCGCCAACGATCAGCGCATAAGGTATGCTCCCCAAATCGTAGGTTTTATCTACATTTGCGATAAGCAGAATGACCCCGAGCAAGACGGCAGAAGGCGCAGCCACTTTTGCGATGTTAAACAAAAAATCCCTCCTTATACCTTCTATTCATCCTGTTCCCTTAGCAGTCGGTGCTGACACTTGATATGGGAAATCGCATTGACAGTAATTGGTGCCGTGGCCGGACTTGAACTTGCAGAAGGCGTGGGAATTCTTAGCACTCTCTTCTCTCTTTTAATTATCATCCCAGGTCTATCCTTAACTGTCCGCCGCCTTCATGACATCGGCAAAAGCGGCTGGTGGGTTCTCATTACTTTGATTCCGCTTGTTGGAGCAATTATCTTATTGGTTTTCACTGTCAAAGACAGCGAACCGTCTTCGAACGAATACGGAATGAATCCGAAAACAGCGGTATCATAATATTTGATGAAGGCATGTGCCTGTTTGCAAACGGGTGCCTACCTTTTGCTTTGGAATAAGAGCCAAACCTTTCCATAAAATGAGAAAACCCCTTCAGAAATTTTCTTTCTGCAGGGGTTCATTTGTTTCACTGGATTATTTAATTATTTATTGGCAATCTCTTCTTTGTTCACGAATGCTGAACCCCGAATAGATTCACGCAATTGCAGAGCTCATGAAATGATGCTTCCATTTCCATCGGCTTCTGGGGCAAAATATGATTTGAAATTGTTTCCGGCAATTTTCTTTTCATCTACAAGTCACACATTAATTGCTATATCTTCCCCCTGCACATTCTCACTTGCGGGTTTATCCCTAATTATCGGAATGGCATCAGACGGGTTTGCAGCGGTATGCCCACGCTGTCATTCAATTGTCTTATCACTTGCTGGATTGTCGAAAAAGTGAGCAGGGTTTGATCCGCGCTTCTTTCGCTTGCGATTTGGACAGCCGTTTTCGAATTGATGCCGGTAATGTAAAGCTTGCTGCCCATGAGGCGCAATACATCTTGGATGACGACTAATTTTTCATACAGAAAATTAACTTCCCAAATGATGCCTGTTGTATCGATGATGACGTGATGCGTCCCCGTCTCTTGCACAAATTCGCTCAACTTGGATGTCAGGATATTGAAGCGCTTCTCATCCATTTTGCCGACCAATGCTACTGCTCCCAAATCGGGATGGATTGGAATAATCGGAAGAAGCAATTGGTTGATTTCTTCTTCTTTTTCATCCAGTAAAAGGCGCTGATCCACTTCCTTTGTGATATCGGTCTGAGTGCCGATAAAATACAATTTCCCTTCCACAACGACTGGTTCAATATTCAAGCGATTCCAAAATGCTGTTCCATCTTTGTGGTAGTTTTTCAGCGTTACAGTCGTCTGTACTTTATTGGCAATACTGTCCCTAATTTGTTGGATCGCTTCGGGGCTCGTTCCTGGCCCTTGCAGAAAACGGCAGTTGTGCCCAATAATGTCTTCCTCCGCATATCCGGTCAAACTTTCAAATGTTTGATTCATGTAGATAATCGGATTGTCAGCTTGTTGGGGATCGGTAACGACCGTGGCCACCCTGCTGCCGTTCAACATTGCTTCCAATATAGCGTTTTGGGTGTCTTTGCTTAAATCTTTCATAAAACATGGCTCCAGTCTCTAATAGGATGGAATGAATTGAATACCAAATATAAGAAGCTAAAAGTTGCGTCATAAACTAAAACATGAGAAACGTATAATAAAGCTAGCCAATTAAGGCTAGCTTTATTAATACAATTCTATTGATTGTTATTCTTATTGTTGGTTGCGTGTGCGCAATGCGATTGTAGTTGTCAATCCAGCAAGCATTAATCCTGCAAGGATCCACATGAATGGCAATGTTGATGACTCAGTGCCGCCCATTCCTGTTTTAGGCATTTCAGATGGCATTGCTGCTTCACCGAATTGCTCTGGGAATTGGTCAACGATTGCTGCTGATAGGCCAGCTGCAGGCATTGTCATGTGTGCGTAAGCTTCACGCATTGAGCTGTATGCTGCGTCATAGTCGCCAGCTACATAAGAATCGAATGATGCAAGCAATTGTCCAACGTGTGCAGTCAAACCTTCTTCAAGTGCATCAGCCGGTACGCGGCCTTCAGTTGCCCCATCAAGAAGTGCTGCTTGTTCAACGATGTACTCGTCAAGTTCAGCTTTTGCTTTTTCTTGTCCTTCAGCGTTGCCTTCACCTGTTGCTACTACGTAATCCACGAAGTAACCGATGTGTGATTTCCACGTTTCATCGAATGCTGCCCCAGCTTCTTCACCGTAAACGGATGTTACTGCAGCAGTCAAGTCGTCAGCATTTGCCAAAAGTGCAGCTGATGCCTGGTCGAAGCTTTCAGCGCCGTCAGCACCGTCTTGCATAGCCATTACTGCTAATCCAGCATGCTCAGTGAACGTTGTGTTCAATGAAGCGCGTAGATCGATTGCCGGTGTGTCCGGGTTTGTGTTTTCGAATTTGTCAGCAAATTGGTCAGTGATCGCGATTGACAATGTTTCAGCGAACATGCTCATGTGTTGGATCGACTCGCGCTCAAGAGCGTATGAAGTTTCAAAGTCTCCTGCAACGTAAGCGTCAAACGATTTGATCAATTGGTCAATGTGCATATCCAAGCCTTCGCTCACAGCTGCTGCTGGCAAACGGCCTTCAGTTGCTGTATCAAAGAATTCAGATTGTGTTGTTTTGTATTCTTCAAGTTCAGCCAAAGCCTGGTCTTTTCCAGCTTGGTCGTCATTTGCTGTTGCTGTTACGTAATCCACGAAATAGCCGATATGTGATTTCCAGATCTCGTCGAATTGAGCTGCGCCTTCTTCACCGTATACAGAAGCGACTGCCGCTTTCAAATCGTCAGCGTTTGCCAACAATGCTCCAGATGCCTGGTCGAAGTCTTCTGCTCCGTCAACGCCTTTTCTCATAGCTTCTACTGCTAAGAATGCGTGCTCTGTCAAAACAGTATCAAGTGCAATGCGAAGTTCGCCTGCTGGTGTTGCTGTTCCTGCACTCATTTCGCCTGAAGCTGGAGTTGTTGAATGTGATGATCCGTGGCTGTCAGCCAATGCCGCTGTCGGCACCAATAGTGATAATGTAAGTGGAAGAGCTACTAATAATTTGTTGATTTTCATAAATGAACATCTCCTTTTTCTGTGTGTTTTATTTGATTCTGACTACAAAACGCACGTGGTTCATTTTTAGATCACTCTTTTTTTAAAAAACTTAAAATTCTTTTTTTCTTTCCTGTGATCTTTCCACCTGACCAATTTACCTTATATAGAAGAAAGCCGATTTTTTTCAATCTGAACGGCGGTCCAAAAAGATTTTATTCAAATAAATTCTCCAACATCATTGTCATCCCTCATCAAATTGGATAGAATAAGTCTTATCAAAAAAAATACATAAAATTACGAAACCTTATCAAGAGAGGCAGAGGGACTGGCCCGATGACGCCCGGCAACCGCTAGTTTGACTAGTATGGTGCCAAATCCAACAAAGCAGCGATGCTTTGAGAGATGAGGGAGAGTCTGTTCTTGCTAAGGCGCTTAACTCTTCCTCTCGCGAGGGGGAGTTTTTTTGTGTCGAGGAGTGATTGGATGAAGTTGAACAAAGCAGACCGCATCAAACGGACCCGCGTGCCGGTGGCCGATCCCGCACTCGCTGACCGCTTGCCGCCCGGCCAAGTGCTGACCGAGCGCTTCCCTGTTTTGCATGAAGGCGAAGTGCCAGAATACAATATGGACGAGTGGACGCTGAAAATTTATGGCCGCGTCGAGCAGGCAGTGACGCTGTCGTATCAGGACATTATGGAATTGCCGCAGACGACCGTGCAGCGCGATATCCATTGCGTGACGCGCTGGTCGCGCTTTGATAATTCGTTTACCGGCGTGAAATTCCAGGACTTGATGAAAGCGCTCGGCGTCACGCCGAAGAGCCAATACGTCATGCTCCACGGCGATTACGATTACACGACGAATGTCGCGCTCAGCGACCTGGACCGTGAAGATGTGCTGCTCGCCCATTCGCTGGACGGCGAACCTTTGACGGCGAAGCATGGCTACCCGCTGCGCTTTGTTGTGCCGCACCTGTATTTCTGGAAAAGCGTCAAATGGGTGCGCGGCATCGAATTTGTCGACGAGAACCATCCCGGCTTCTGGGAACAGAACGGCTTCCATTTGAACGGCGATCCATTCAAAGAAGAACGTTTTTCAGGCGAAGACCTGGAGATTCCGGATGATGAATGGGAAAAGAAAGAATTCGATTGAACGCAAAAAAGCTCATCCGCAATGGATGAGCTTTTTTCATGTTTTATTTTACCGCGGTGTATTTTTTGACAGCCGGCAGGATTTCGGTCGCAATCAGCTCGATGTTGCGCTCGATCCGGCCGAATGGCACGCCGCCGAAATCCATTTGGGCGATATAGCGCTGGTGGCCGAACACTTCGTGCTGGTAGAGGATTTTTTCGATAATCTGCTGCGGGCTGCCAATATTCATCACATGATGGGGATGCGCGCCTTGCATGAAGTGGGGCTGCGGAAAACCGCGGCCGTTTGTGCGCATCATGCCTTTATCCACATGTGGGTAACTTTCTTCGAATGCCTGCTGCGTTGTTTCCGCGGCGTTGAAGAAGCCGGCCGTCGCGACCGGGAACTCGGCAGGGTCATAGCCGTTTTCGGCCAGAGCTTCGCGGTAGACGTCAATCGAATGCCCGAAGCTTTCAGCCGGCCCGCCCAAAGTCGCGAGCATCATCGGCACACCCGCCTGCCCTGCCTTGATGGCACTCGACGGATGGCCGCCGACTGCGCGCCAGATCGGCAAAGAGCCGTCATGCGGACGCGGAATCACTTCAGCGTCGCGCAGCGATGCGCGGAATTTGCCGCTCCAATTGAGTTTTTCCTGGCGGTTGATTTCGAGCAGGAGCTTGAATTTTTCTTCATATAATTCCTCGTAATCCTGGACGTTATAGCCGAGCAGTTCAAAAAGCCCGATGCGCGAAGCGCGCCCCGCAATGATTTCCGCCCGTCCTTCCGAGATCAAATCGATTGTTGAAAAATCCTCATAGACCCGCACCGGATCGGACGTACTGATAATTGTCGATGAACTGCCTATCTTGATGTTCTTCGTTGCTTGCGCTATCGCGCTCAACACAACGGTATGCGCCTGCGTCGCGAAAAATTCCTGATGGCTTTCGCCGACGCTGAAGAAATCCAAGCCGGCCTGGTCCGCGAGCTTCGCCATTTCGATGATTTCCTTGATTCGTTCCCCCGCAGTGATGCGGTTTCCTGTATGCGGATCCGGCAAATGATCGCCCAGCGTATAAATGCCGAACTCCATGCCTTTGCTTTGGTCAATGCGGTATTTCTCCATATTCAACAGCCCCTCAATTATGTAGATTGAATCGTTCTCCTGATATCAGTATATCTGCCACACAAGGAGGCTGTTACTATTTCGCTCATAAGCGTGCCAAGTTCAGGCTTTGGTCTGAGGAACAGGAAGCCACCCACTGTTTACTCCGCCTGCTTCGCCACAATCGCAAAATAAGTCCCCGGTTCGGACGAATACGCGACGCGTTCGAATTCCGCCTGAAAACCTGCCTGCTTAAGCAGCGTTCGCCATTCAGGCATGGAAAACAAGCCCGAGCGCGTACTGTCATGTTCCCGCGTAATGCCTCCGCTGTCTTTCAGGATGTACAGGTATTCCGTTTCGGTCGCATGGTCATGCGGATTGCTGTCGAATGTCCATTCCAAATAGCGCATGCCGCGGTCCCCGCTGTCCGTGCCGCCGTGGTTCGTCGTGGGCTGGAAAGTTTCCGTGAACTGGTCGGCCATGATGAACAGTATGCCATCCTCATGGAGATGCTTTTTCGCATTTTCCATCACCGCAAGCAAATCGGCAGTTTCCGTGAAATACATGATGGCGTCGTGTATGAATACCAAATCGAAACCGGTGCCCGCATCAATGGTGCGCATATCGCCCTGCAGATGCGGCAGCTCCGGATTCAGCTTGCGGCTCACTGCGAGCATATCTTCGGACAAATCGCTCAGCGTCATGGCGAAATGCTGCTTCAGGTAAAAAGCATTGCTGCCGCCCCCGGATCCGAATTCCACCGCTTTTTTCACTTCCGGATGATGGCGCCGAATAATGTCCAGATACAGCGACGCCTCTTCCTCATACTCCGTATGCGGTGACATGAGCGGCCACCAATCCGCCAATTCCTTGTACAGTTTCAAGGCGCGTCCCCCCTTGCCTAGAGTTTTTTGACGAGCGTTCCTGCGTAGCGGTCATGCGGGAACACCGCTCCGCCATTCCCTTCAAAGCTTTTGCGGTCCTTCAAATAACTCATGCTGCTGAGGGAATCCCGGTGCATCGCGCGTTTCAGCAGCTGAGCTGTTGTCGGTTTTCCGCCGTCTGCTGTGACAATCTTGATGCCCATCGCCTTCTGGCCGAGCGTCTGCCCGGCAAGCCCGATTTCAGCCGCTTCCAAGCCCCATAACACAACTGACGGCATGATGACGTTCGGGACAAAGCCGGTCTTCACTTTCTTTTTCACCAGCGGCTCCAATGCAGCCGACACCGCAGATGATACGGCCATGTCAATCAGCATCGCTTTCAGCCTTTTCTTCGTTAACTCGTTCATTTTTCTTCCTCCTCTATTTTTCACCTTCCATCTATTTCGACAGCGCCCACTCGAATTCCTAGCGATTTCCCAGATTTCCATTTCCCCCTTCCCTGCGTAGCGGCTTAAGCCCTGGTCCTGTATGATAAATAATAAAAGAGGTGATGACCGTGATTTTCTTTGCAATTTGGCTCGCGTTGATCGGCTATGCCGTATTTCTTGCTCCCGGCGGCGACAGCGACCCCATCCTTACGCAAATCTTCAGCGGGCAATTGGGAGGCATCGATCCGCTCGTCCTGGCTGTTTTCAACTCGCTTGGCTTGTTTCCAGCCGTTTTTTTGACGCTGCTCCTGCTCAATGACCGCCAGCGCTGGCCCGCATGGCCCGCAGCGATCGCCTCGTTCGTCATCGGTGCTTTCGCGTTGCTGCCGTATTTTGCATTCGGCGCAAAGCCGCCGCAAAAAAAGCTGCGGACGCCTAAATGGCTCGTACGTTTTCTGTCTTCGCGCATCTGGCTCGGTGCATTGATCGTGCTTTGGGCCAGCAATCTCTTGACGCTGCTCCAGGGATTTTCACTGGCAGCTTACCGCGAAGCCTTTTTCGCCTCCAGCCTGGTATCGGTCATGAGCGTGGACTGGTTTGTACTGTGGGGCTTGTCCGTCTATACCGTCTACCGTTTTTATCCGGATGCACATAATAAAGCATTAGCCTGGATTCCAATCCTTGGTCCGGTATTGGTGCTGTTTGGCAATCGGCAGTTGCTTCAACCGGATGAAAACCGGGAGAACGCTCAATGAAAAAAACGCCTTGGCCCGAATTCCGACGGGTCAAAGGCGTTTTCTATTGTTTGTGCAATCCAGAACTGCGTTCATCCAAAAATCGCTTTACTGTCTTCTGTGCTGATCGGCAGCGAGGAATGTTCGTGTGTAATCTGCCAAGACCCATCCACTTTTTCCAGCAGGAACGTAAAGCGGTTGACCATCTTCCGCAGTTCCTTGCCTTCCCCGTCGACTGCCGCAAAACTCATATTGCCCTGTACATGCGCAAGGTCTGTGTTTTCCTTGCTGGATTCACCAGACAATTCCGTCCGCAGCCACATGCCTTCTTCCAGGCCGCTGAACCATTCCGTTACGGCAGCCTTCCATTCTTCAATGCCATTATACTCCCAGCTGTTCCAGCAATCGTAGAGCTGGACATCCGGCGCATAGGGGGCGAGGAACTTCTCGACGTCTTTTTCATATACCGCATCCTTGTAATTTTTGAACACATCGCTGACTTCTGCAAACATGAAATGCCTCCTTTTTTATACTTCTTTGGATTATTGTTCGCCACAAGACGCATAACTTCCTGCATGCCGCCTTTTCTCAACAACGCAAAAAACGGACCTGCCGCCTTCGCAGGATCCGTTTTTATTGGCGTTTTTATTTGCGGTAATTGACCTGCTTGGAGACGATGCGCATAAACTCGTCGAACGACGGCGCGATTTTGGTCCAATGATGGTACCATTTGCGGATCGTATCGAGCAGCCAGAACGGCATCGGTTTGCCATCGATGAGCGGGTAGTATTCGCGGTACGCTTTGTAAAGATGCTCCCAGCGGAAATCGTTGCCGGGCTTGATGTATTCCGATACATCGAGCAGTTTGGCGCGGCCATCCTGCAAAAGAATGTTCTTCAAGTGGATATCCCGCGGATTCAGCCCTTTTTCCCGCACATACGCCCTGGCGTTTTCAACATCCTTGATTACTTGTTCCGGTACGCGGACGCCCTGCAGCAGGCAATCGAACAGCGTCAGCCCTTCCTCAAACTTCAGAACCAATAGGCGATCCGTCGCGCCATAGCATTCCGAGAAATAAGGCGACGAGCCGAGCCTGCTGTAAACTTCCGCCTCCGCTTCGAGCTTGTCTTTCTTGCCTTCTGCGTAGATTTTGAATGCATAGCCGGGAGCAGACAGCGATTGGAACACCGCGGCATCCGTGCCGACGCCGATGCAGCGGAATCCATCCACCGCCCCTTCGATTGTGACCGGCTCGTTATCGGGGTTTTCCGTTACCGTGATGAGTTCCAGCGCTTTAGCCGTGTTTTGCCATTGTTGTTCCATGCCGATTCCCCCTTTTCGCTATTATAAAGGAACAATTGAGAAGACTGACAGCGTGATGTACTTGGCAGTTTCTGGCATCAGCCTGGCGAGTTTTCACTCCAAAACGTGATTAGCAATAAAAATATAATGAAGAAAGGCAAAAAGACCAATGTCAGGATGTATTCCCTTGATTCTTTGGCGTATTTCCATTGTAAAAATGCTTGAAAAAAACTGAAGACGACCCAATAAACAATCCAAAACCACAGCATGCGCCAAGGGCTTCCACTTAATGCAAATGGCAGAAAACATAAGCCGACTACCAAGATAAGGCCTCTTCCCCAGCGTTCAATCTTTTTCCCCTCTGTTTCAGACAACTTCACTTTTTCGACCTTCAGCCATTTTCTCAAAACAAATTCAAGCCCAAGAAAAACGGCTGCACCCCCAACTAAAAAGAGTAAAAATGCGCCAAGTCCCATCCCAATCCCCCTCCTCTTTCCTATATCTTCACTTCACTAATTAAAACCCATTACGCCAAAGAGAAAGAGCATGGCCAACCCATACGTTACGAGAGTCATTTGATATTTTTTCGATCCTTTCAACAATTTCCATTCAAAATATACTTTCACACCAGCAACAGCTGTAAATATCCCCATCAATCCAATAAAAAAAGCGCCTGCGCCTTGCAGAAGCATAACAGGGAAAAGCATTAGCAAGCCGACAGACATTGCCCATTTGCTGCCGCGCGCGATTTTTTCTGCAGGTACACTTTGCAGCACCCCTTCATCAATCGCAAACCATTTGCGATTCAAGCCTTCTAAAATAAACAACAAAAGCATAGCTGCGTTGAACCATAAAAAATAACTTAAAAATCCCATTCCGCCCCTCTTTCCTTAACGATAGTTTCACTTTACTCACATGTCGTCCTTCTTATTGAACAGCAGATTCGAAAAAATCCGATTCTTCGAATGACTTTTCATCGGAAACTCAACATAGTAATGATCAGCAGCATGCCAAAAACATAGGAAACGAGCGTCATTTGGTATTTTCTCGACCCTTTTAACAGCTTCCATTCAAAAAACGCTTCGACTGCTGTAATTGTCGTAAGAAGCATAAGCAGCCAAAAAATATAAGCATCGAAGTCTTGAGCCACAAGCGGAAAAAGACAGAGCAAAGCGATCACCGTTGTCCACCTTGTCCAACTTTCTATTTTCTTTGCAGACGCACTTTCGAGTACTTCTTCATCAATCGCAAACCATTTTTTGATCAACCGGTCAAACACAAAAGATATTCCAATGATTCCTGCAAGGAACAAGATGAGCCAAAGAAACTCCATCCCCTCCACCTCTTTCCTGAAGTAAAAAATAATGGGCTGGCTTCAGTTCTGCCCTATCTATCTCTTCTTTATTATACGGACAACTTGGAGAATAGTTCCATTAATTCCGGAATATTCTGACACGTAAACTTTACAAACATTTACGCTCCCTTTACAGCCCCTCAGCAATCACCTGCCATACTGGACATAGAAACCAGTGAGAGGGGATGGAGACGAATATGAGGATTGCCGTCATGGGAGATTTGCATTATCCAGCGCTTGAAGAGGGCTCTGCCCATATCGCAGAAGACCGCGATGTGTTTTACGCGCGTTTCCTGGAACAATTCTTTTCGGTACCGGCTGATCTGTACGTATCCATTGGCGACTTGACGAATTTCGGCTGGCGCAATGAGTTCGAGGAAGTCTACGCCATCATCAATGGCCACCAAAAACCGTTCATCCAGGTCCTTGGCAACCACGACGCCTATGCTATGCCGCGCCGCGAAGTGTTGGCAGCGACCGGACAGCCGCGTTTTCAGCTCATTGAAGCAGACACTGCTGCATTGGCATTCCTCGACACGGCAAGAGAACAGGATTTCACCGACTGGGGCGGCACTCTCGATGCCGAGCAGCTCGAATGGCTCGAAACCACGGTTGCCAATTCCAGCGACAAGCCGCTCATCGTCTTTGGCCACCATCCCGTCCACGGCACAACGGCAAATTCCACGCGCGACAAGCGCAGCATCCCGCCGAATATCCCCGTCTGGGACATCCTGAGCAAAAAAGCCGGCAGCGGCCTCTACGTCAATGGCCATAACCACGTCAACTCCACCGCCGCACGCGAGCAATGGCATTTCCTGCAGATCGCCGCTATACTCGATGAACAGGCCATGCGCCTCATCGAAATCTCGGAGGACTCGATCACCATCGACTTTATCGATCTGCACGATTTCGAGCTCAATAAACGCGCCGTAACGATCGGCAACGCCATCAGCCATTTCGAGCTGAAGCGCGAATCGGCCGTCGAAGCGGCAGGCACGAATCATGTGATCCCGATTTTGAAGCAAGTATCGGCAAGCGCCAAACAGTTATAGAAATAAAACAAAGATCCGCCCTTCGATTTTTCGAAGAGCGGATCTTTTATGTATATGAGCAGCACTGAAATCTTTCTCTTAAAATAAAGTTCAATCACCCCAAAATATATAACCGCCATTTGGATATTTATGTTAAATTTTAATAGAGCTTATTTAACTAACCCTCAATCATTAAAAATCCTATTCTAATCCACGGAGGTTTGCATGAAAATATTATGGCTGATTTTGTCCTTGCTGCCTGCAGCATTCTTCTTTCATCTTTATGAATTTGGCCAACACGTGAAAGGCGAAGATGCACCCTTCTTATTGGTAGGTACTGTGCTGTTTATTGTCGCAACAGGGATTTTATCCAGTTACATTAAAATCTCTTATATATTCTTGGTTAACATTATTGCAGGCTCCTTTTCATTCATTCTGGCTATGTATTTTATTTCGGATGACGGTTGGTTTAAGCCGGTAGGCAGAGATGGTGCCGTCCTATTTTTAGCAGTCGTTTTCTTTTTGGGACAATTGCTGGTAAGAAGCTTTTCAAAGCCAATTTTGATGGAAAAGGAGATGCGTCCATGAAGAAATGGCTGTTAGCACTGATTGGCATAGCGGTGGTGGTGCTTAGCGGGTATGCCTTTTTATCGAATGGGTTTTCCAATATCGAAAGCATCAAAGTACAAACTTACGACAGCAGCACCGATGAATACGGCGAAGCAAAAATCATCACTGACGAAACCACGCTCAAGAAAGTGACGAAGTTTCTCAATCGGGCGAATCGTGAAACGAATGTCGAGTACGAAATGAGCCGGCGTGAGGATTACAAGATCACGGTTTATTACGAGAATGGCATGTCTGATAATTTTTATGCCTGGAATCATCCAGGACTGAACGTTTTTTTGATATGGCCGACCGAAAGTGGCGTATTGCGAGTTGAAAAT
The DNA here is from genome assembly GCF_030407685.1 of Planococcus sp. APC 3906. Classification (NCBI taxonomy): domain Bacteria; kingdom Bacillati; phylum Bacillota; class Bacilli; order Caryophanales; family Caryophanaceae; genus Planococcus; species Planococcus sp. APC 3906. The sequence continues at coordinate 75,989 of NZ_JASDCW010000009.1, forward strand.
AAGAGCCACCGGACCGAGCTTCTTGAAATTCTGAACGACTAAAACACCTCTTCCAAGCATTGGCTCCATAGAAAAGACCGCATCTCCTTTGCCGTCAGCACTGGCAATGGAGATGCGGCCTTCTTGCATATGTGGATAGATCCAGTCAAAACCGGGGATAACTTTCCCGTTACGGGATACTTTACTGCCTTATCCACAGGTGGATAACTCTATTTTGAATTCTTTTAGTATTTTCCACAACGAAAGACCGATCCCCCTCTATTTTTTCCCGAGCTTTTTCCAGGCATGCGCGCCTCTTACCCAGCCGCCGATTGCCGCTCCCATCGCCGACATCGGGCTGTCGAATTCGATGTCTTCCATTACCAGCAGCTTGCCATGCAGCGGAATGATCAATTTGCTGAGCAGCAGCTCTTCCCGCAGGCGCACGTATTTCTTCGGGCATTTCGGCGAAGTCGATGGCGCGAATTTAGACCCCAGCTTGACGACAAAACGCTCGCCTTTGTAATAACCTTCCGCTTCCGCTCCGCGTTTTGACGTGATGTACAGCAGTTCGGGCGCTGGTTCCAACTGCGCCGGCCGCTGCAGCAAACCCGATTCATACGGGTCCACCGCCTCCTGCGTGCCGGCCTCCACATCGACTGCCAAAAACTGATACACTTCCCCGTAAATGTCATGCGCCACTTTCCGGATGACAAATTCCTGTGCCATTGCGCGTCCCCCCTCTATATTCTTGTACCGCCTGCCCGCATACACGCAGCCACTTTCTATATAGAGGAAATCAGCGGGAACAGCTACTTTTCACGCAAATAAAAATGCCTTTTCCGCATAAAGCGGAAAAGGCATCTCTTTCATTTCATCATTCAAGCTATTCTTTTATTCTACTGCGCCTTCCCATGAAGACATGCCCTGCGCCACGTTGACGAAGTCATAGCCTTCTTCAAGCAGCAAGTCGCTGGCTTGTTTCGAACGGTTGCCCGACTGGCAGATCACAACATATTTCGCATCTTCTTGCAAGCCTTCAAAATCGCCGCTTTGCAGCAAGCTGAGCGGTTTGTTCTCCGCTCCTGGAATGTGTGCTTGTTCATATTCATACGCTTCGCGAACATCCAAGACGGTGTATCCCGCCTCCTGCTTCGCCGCCACTTCGTCGATTTGAATTGTTTCGTAGCCCGCGCCTTGGCCGCACGCCGACAGCAGCAATACGCCCAAAACTGCCAGCAGCAGCATCAATCGCTTGTTCATTACTCGATTTCGCCGTCCCATGCCATCATGCCGCCTTCAACGTTTGTCACCTTATAGCCCTGGTTGTCCAGGAACTGGCAAGCGGAGCTGCTGCGCCCGCCGGATAGGCAGTTCACGTAGTATTCTTTCGATTTGTCCAATTCGTTCATCTTGAATTCCAATAAGCCCAAAGGCATGTTCACAGCACCTGGGATTTTCCCGCCAGCCACTTCCGACGCTTCGCGCACGTCGATGATGTTCACTTGTTTGCCTTCTGCCATTAATGCTTTCAATTCTTCAGTCGTAATCGATTTCATGTAATATTCCTCCTAATGGTTTGTGTTAGTTTGTTTTCATCAATAACTCAATCATTTTCTTCACTTTCAACTCCATGTCGTCTTCCGGCGCGCCGCTTTCTTCCAGGCAGCGCTCCAGATTCTCACTGACGATGACGCCAAGTGTGCGGTCAAGCGCATGGGTGACAGCGCTGAGCTGTGCAACAACGTCCGCACAGCCGCGCTGTTCTTCGAGCATGCGGACAACACCGGCCAGCTGGCCATCCACACGGGCGATCCGATTCTTCACCGATTTTGAATACCGCATGCTCCCCACCCCTTATTTGTTCAATAATTCAGCGACGCGGTTCGGATCGAAGCCAAGTACCCATTGGCCATTGACATTCGTCTGCGGCACGCCCATCTGGCCTGTCGCCTGCACGAGGCGGTTAGCCGCGACCGGGTCGCGCTGCACATTCACTTCAGTATACGGAACATGGTTCTGTTCCAGGAAGTTTTTCATCATTGTGCAATAAGGGCATGTATTCGTTGAGTATACTGTAACTTGGTTTGACATATTGGCTTCCTCCTCAAAATTAAATACCCCTTTGGGTATATTTAATATACCATAGGGGGTATGTAGCTTGCAAGTGTTTGGATTGGAATAAATGATTTATTCAATAAAAAAATACCGGTTCGTCGTGAACCGGCATTTAGATATTCATTCATTTTATTCAAACAGCGGAGTTACAGGCTTTTCGTTATGGACGTGTTCGATCGCTTCCGCCAATAAAGGCGCGACGGACAGGATCGTGATTTTCGGAATGCGTTTTTCCTCAGGGATGCGGATGGTGTTCGTGACAACCAGTTCCGTGATGGCCGAATCTTCGATCAGCTGAACCGAATTGCCGGAAAGAACCGCATGCGTGCAGCACGCATAAACGGCTTTTGCACCTCTTTCGACAAGCACATTAGCCGCCAATGCGACAGTCGTTGCCGTATCGATGATGTCGACGATGATGATGGCATTTTTGCCTTGGATATCGCCGACGATGTTGATCGTTTCAGGCTCGCCAGGATTCATCCGGCGCTTGTCGATAAAGCCGATCGGCACATCCAAATCGTTTGCCAGCTTACGGGCTCTGCCCAGACCGCCGTTATCCGGCGCGACAACGATGGCATCTTCCAATCCTTTTTCCTGGAAATGCGCCGCTAAAATCGTTTCACCCAGCAGCTGGTCCACCGGCATATCGAAAAAGCCCTGGAGCTGCGGCGCATGGAGGTCCATCGTGATGATGCGAGTGGCTCCTGCGGTTTCCAGCATATTGGCCACCAGTTTGGCCGTGATTGGCTCGCGTGAACTCGCTTTGCGGTCCTGGCGCGCATAACCGTAATACGGAATGACGACATTGATCGTTTCTGCGGATGCCCGCTTCAGCGCATCGATCATGATCAATAATTCCATGACATGCTCGTTGCTTGGCTGGGATGTCGATTGCACGAGGTAAACTTCCGCTCCCCGCACACTTTCCTCCAAGTGAATCTGGACTTCCCCGTCACTGAAACGCGTGATGGAGCTTTTCCCAAGCTCACAGCCCAGCAAATCCGCGATTTCCTTGGTTAATTCGGGATTTGAATTTAATGAAAACAACTTAAAGTTTTTTCGTAATTGATATGGCAATGTCGAATCCCCCTCCGCACAAAATTGGTATTTACAAGCTGTTTCTCCAGCCCTGCAATTCATAGCAGTTGCTTTCATAATAACCGTTTGACCGGGTTTTCGCCAACTTCCAGGGGCATTTCCCTGCAAATGACGTGGCACAATAAAGGATTCAAGATTTATACGCCGCATTGGGCATAGAAAAGAGCTGATTTGCTGCTGCAAGTGAAGAGACATTTGTTGCAAACAAAGCTTTCTTTCGGGCAAAAAGCACAGCGGCAAAATACTTTTGCCCCAGTTTGGGAACCGGAAAAACCGGTAAAAAATAAAACTTCCTCACTAGTTCAATTTTCATTGGACTAAAGTCATTCGCAGGCGTACAATAAACAAAAATAATCTGAAAAAGGCAAACTTATCCGAAAGGGAAGGACGCAAAGCTATGAGCCTACACACTGATCACTCGGTGCACGGTCGTCAAGCTGCCAGGCTTCCATTCTGTGGGCCTCGGCTGACAGAATGGAGGAAATTAAATATGTGGAAAAAAGTGATGGTGATTGTCATGGCAGTCGTTTCATTGATGGCCTTTACGAGCCCGAACCAGGCTGAAGCAAGTGAAGTTCCCCAGCAAGCACGTGCAACGTGGCTTTGGAATCCCTGGATGTTCGTCAGCGACGAAGCCGGCACATTGGCTTTTCTGGAAAGCAAACAACTGAACAAAGTCTATGTCCAAATCGACCGGGACGTGCCAAAGGCCGCCTACGGCAGTTTCATCGGCAAAGCGAAAGCGCTGGGAATCGACGTTTATGCGCTCGACGGAGCCCCTTCATGGGTCGCGCCGAAGGGCTATGTAAACCAAGACCGCCTCATGGCATGGCTGGCTGATTACCAAACGCAGGCAGCTGTAAACGCACGCTTTGCGGGTGTCCATTTGGACGTCGAACCGTATTTATACAGCGGCTGGAACACCAACCGGGCAGCCACGGTCAAAGCGTATCAAACGCTTGTCCAAAGAGCCCGCACCAGTACCGCTAAACTGGCACTTCCGCTAGAAGCCGATATGCCTTTTTGGTTTGATGAGATTAAATACAAAAACACATTCGGCAGCGGCCTGCTCGCTGAATGGATCATCGCCAACACGGACGGCGTTACGATTATGGCGTACCGCGATTCCGCGCCGATGATCATCGACATCGTCAAAAACGAAATCGCCATGGCCCAGCGCCTCGGCAAAAGTATTGTCGTCGGCGTAGAAACCGGCACCACCGACGAAGGCAGCATCATCACCTTTGCCGAAGAAGGCGAAGCCTTCATGGAGCAGGAATTGGCCAAAGTCGCTGCCCATTACGCAGGAAATCCGGCGTACAAAGGAAATGCCATTCACCACGTTGGCAGCTGGCTGGCGCTGCAGCCATAAACACATAAGACCTGTTGATGCATGCCATCAACAGGTCTTTTTTTGTCGGCTATCCGTCAATCTCTCTCCCTATCAGGCGCCAAAAACAGCTGCAATGAAACAGGCATAAGCCGATCTCCCCGAGATTTATGAAATAAAAAATTTTCTATTTATACACAACTTTACATATTATGGTTGAAATTTATTATATTCCATAGATCAATAGAGTATAATAACAAACAGTTAAATCTTTATTAAGTAGGTGAATTGGGATGTCCCCAATAAATTATAAAGCAATGCTTGCCAACCGGATGGAGCAGGATTTCTCCAAATGGACGGCCCAGCCGCACATACCCGAACGGGAAATTTACCGGTTTTTACATACGATGAAAGGCACGGCAGGAACCATCGGACTTATGGAACTGTCCGAGTTTTGCGGCGCGCAAATGGCGTTTTTCGCAGAAGACAGCACCGCGCTGCTGCCGATCGAATCAGTGAATGCCCTCATGGCCGCTTTGGCAGCCTTTTTCACAACAGACGCCCCTGATTCGCCAGCAGCCGTGGACGCCACACAAGATGCCCCGGTGAAAGAGTCATTCGTCTTGATCATTGACGCGGACGCCGAGTTTGCTTCTTCCATCAAAGAATCCCTCGAAGAAAAAGGCATTCCGGCCGTTATTGCACTTACCGGCAAAAAAGGCATGGAGTTTTTCTATACCCTGCAGCCGCAGATGGTCCTTGTCGATCTGCAATTGCCCGATGTGGATGGATTTGAGCTCGCTGCCCGGATTTCCGAAGCGGCGAAAAGCCGCTACCTGCCGATTGCTGTAACCAGTGCCGATGGCCGCATCGAAAACCAGATCCGCACAATGGAAATCGGCGCAACCGATTTTCTTGCCAAACCTTTGAAGATGCCCTTTTTTACCGCTTACGTCATGAACCGTCTGCAAAACCAAGAAGCGATTTCAAAAGGGACGCTTTTCGATGAACTGACAGGCGCCGGCAACCGGAAGTATTTCAATAACATCCTGGCGCACATGACGACTTTGGCGGAACGGACCCGGAGCGCCTTCACCCTCGTCTTGATGGACCTCGACCATTTCAAGAAAGTCAACGATACCTACGGACACCCGGTCGGGGATAAAGTGCTGCAGGCATTCAGCCAGCTCGTCTTGGACATGAAACGGGAATCGGATTATTTCTTCCGCTACGGCGGAGAAGAATTTGCCTTAATCCTGCCGGACACAAAAGCACAGGCTGCCGCCAGTTTAGTCGACCGCATCCGCTCTGCTTTTGCTGAAAGCGATTTTTCGTCCCTTGCCTCCGAGCCGTTCCAAGTGAACTTTTCCGCCGGCATCAGCGAATACCGCCTGAAACAGGACACGTTGGTGAGCATGGCAGACCAGGCGTTGTACCAAGCGAAAAAGAATGGGCGAAACCAGACGATTGTCTACGAACTGTCAAACGATGACTTGCGGCGCCACCTCAACATCATCATCGTCGACGACGATTCACTCGTGCGCAAATTGGTGTCGAGGCAATTTTCAGGCTGGAAGCCCGATGACTTTGACATTTATATCGATGAATATACGGACGGTGCCAGTTTCGTTGAATCCGACTGGTACAAACCGGACGAGAATTACATGATCTTGCTCGATGGCGTCATGCCGAAAATGGATGGCCTGGAAGTGTTGAACCAAGTGCGCAGCCAGTACCCGCACGAAAACATCGTCATTTCCATGCTGACTTCCCGCAACAACGAATCCGACATCGTCTTGGCGTTAAAGAGCGGCGCAGACGATTACATCCTCAAACCATTTTATGCACAGGAAATCGTGGCACGCGTTCAGCGGCTTACCATGAGGATGTTCAATTGACCATTTATTCTTTTTGGCTCCTGAATGTCTTCCTATTCCTCAGCCAGCTTGTCCTGTTGCTCATGCTGGCGCTGCGCAAACACAGGCTGTCGGAAAAAGAACGGACGATCAACGAACAATATGAAGACTTAACCGAGTCCTTCAGCTCTTATATGATGGACCCTGCCGATGACCGGTTCCTGCAGGAAATCCGCAGCACTCCCCACCAGACAGTCGTTCTTCAGCGCTTGCTGAATGGCTATGTGTCAGTGGCGAAAGGCAGCACCACTTCCCCGCTTGTCGCCCAATTGTCGGAAGATTTTTTGACAGAGCGCTACGCCAAACAGCTGACGCGGAGGAACTGGGCGATCCGGATGAACACCCTGTACTTTATCGAAGATTTCCATATGCAGTCGCTGGCGCCGATGCTGAAAGAAAAACTCCGAAAAACCACTCTCTTGGACCAGGAAACGCAGCAGCTGCTTCGAACCTTGGCTTCTTTGAATGAGCCCGAAACGCTGTCCGTGCTGGCGCAATATCCCGATGCGCCGGTGCGCCTTTACCTGGATATCTTCAAGCGCCTGGAAGAGCACACGCGGTCACAAGAGCTGAGCGCCGCTTTGCGGAATGAAACAAACAACAAGACATTGAAGCACGCGGCCATTTCTTATATCGGCGTGGCCGGATTGATCGCGTTTCTTCCACGCATCGAAAGCGAGATGCAAAACAAAGACAGCGAGATGCGCATACAGGCATTAAAAGCCATTTTCCATTTGCAATTCATCACCGACCCGAGCTTATTGCTGCCATTTTTCCAGTCGCTTTCCTGGCAGGAGCGGATGTTCGCTTCCCGCATTGCCGGCAGGCTGCAATTGTCCCGCTTTAAAGAAACACTCAGCGAGCTGCTGGGCGATTCGGTTTGGTGGGTCCGCTATTCCGCTGCCGAAGCGCTGGTGCAATTTGCGGATGGAGATATCCTTATTGCCCATTTAGCCGCCACCCATCCGGACCGCTTTGCCCGGGACATGGCAAGCCAGTGGAAATCGTCCCTTTTAGGAAGTGAAAACTAATGCATGCCTTTTTCCAAATTGCAGCGTATGTCATCATTGCGTATATGCTGTTTTCAAGCTTGAGCTACCTGCTTCTTTTTTTGCTGGCATTCCGAAAAGTGAAAAGAGAAGACAAACTCGATCGCAGAGAATCGACCGAAGATTTCCTGGGCAACCAGAACACGTATCCCGTATCGATCCTGGTTCCTGCCTATAACGAAGAAGTCGGCGTGGTCAGCACCGTCCGCTCGCTGCTGGCACTGGAATACCCTGAAAAAGAAGTTATCGTCATCGACGACGGTTCGAAAGACCAGACATCCGAGCGCATGATCGAAGCGTTCAACATGAAACAGATCCCTTTCGCTGTCCGCACCCACATTGAAACAGCCGAAATCACGGCCATTTACCAATCGACGGTCTTCCCGTATATCCGTTTGATCAAAAAAGCCAATGGCGGAAAAGCGGACGCACTCAACGCAGGCGTCAACTTGTCTTCTTACCCTTATTTCTGCGCCATCGACGGCGATTCGATCCTGGAAAATGACGGCTTGTTGAAAACGATGAAACCGATCATCGAGTCGGATGGCCAGATCATCGTCACCGGCGGCTCTGTCCGCATTGCCAATGGCTCCACCATTTCGCGCAGCAAAGTCGAAATCATCGACTTGCCAAAGAATCCCGTTGTGCTGATGCAGATCGTCGAGTATTTCCGCGCCTTTTTGATTGGCCGCCTCGCCTTGAGCCATTTGAACATTTTGCTCATCGTGTCCGGCGCTTTCGGCGTTTTCAACAAAGAACGCGTGATACAAGCCGGCGGCTACAATAAAAACACCGTGGGCGAAGACATGGAATTGGTGGTGCGCCTGCACCGCCTGCTGCGCGAAGAAAAGTCCAAGCAGCGCATTGAATACATCCCCGACCCTGTGTGCTGGACCGAAGCCCCCGAATCGCTCGAAGTTCTCCGGTCGCAGCGGATCCGCTGGCAGCGCGGATTATTCGAAACGCTTTGGTCCCATAAAAAAATGATGCTGAACCCGAAATACGGAGCCATCGGTTTGGTGTCGATGCCCTATTTCCTGTTTGTCGAACTTCTCGGTGCCGTATTCGAGTTTACCGGTTATTTCATCATCTTCGGCGGCTTTTTCTTCTCGCTCGTCGACCCGAATACGGCCGGCGTGCTGTTCTTGGTGACCATCTTCTACGGCTCGCTCATTTCAGCATTGGCCGTGCTGCTGGAAGAATTGACGCTCCACAAATACCCGAAAGCGTCCCATCTCGCGCGCCTGTATTTCTGGGCGCTGACGGAGGCTTTTTGGTACCGCCCGCTGATGGTGCTGTGGCGCGTCCAAGGCATTTTCGCGGCGTTCCAGAAAAAAGCCCATTGGGGCGACATGAAACGCAAAGGCATTTCATCTTAGTTTAAGGAGGTACAGCTATGAAAAAAATATTAGTGGCAGATGACGAAGACATCTTGCGCATCCTTATCACCGATACACTCGAAGACGATTTCAAAATCGAAGAAGCCGAAGACGGCAAAGAAGCGCTGCAAAAAATCAGGGAAAACGATTACGACCTCATTGTCCTCGATTATATGATGCCTCATCTGACCGGCATCGAAGTGCTTGAAGAAGTCCGGAAAGACCAGAACAACACCCGTGTGCTGATGCTGACGGCCAAAGCGCAAGACGCAGACCGCGAACAAGCCATCCTAAAAGGGGCGGATTATTTCATGTCCAAGCCGTTCAGCCCGATGGAATTGCTGACACTTGTAGAGAAAATACTCGCTTCCTGAAAAAAACGAACAAGCCCATTATGGGCCTGTTCGTTTTTTTGTTGTCGTGGCGTTAAAATTCGGTTGTATTCAATCATTTCCACCTGGCACGGTTTCTTTTTCCGGGTAAAAAATAACGCCGTTTTGGTGCTGGCCATCCAGCAGCAGCTTCATCACTTTCGATAAATCGACCGGCGCGTACGGTTTCGTCAAATAATGGCTGATTTGCGTGATTTTGCGGACGTCGGCGATCGGGTCCAGCGCCGATGAAATGACGATCGGAATCCCTTTCGTAGCGTCATCCTTTTTCATCATGTCAACCAGGTCCCAGCCGCTCAATTCCTCGCCGAGCATGATGTCGATCACAGCACCGACGAGCGGCGTGCGTTTCGCTTCTTTGAACGCTTCTTCCGGGCTGGTGTGGTAAATCACTTTGAAGCCGTTCAGCTTCAGTTCTTCCGACAGCAGCAGGGCCAGGCTCATATCATCTTCCACGATCATCACCGGCGGGTTTTCTTCGGCGCCTTCGTGAGCGGTGTATTCGACAGTTTCAGTGAGCAGCGGCAGCTCGAAATGAATGGCCGTGCCGTGCCCTTCCTGCGAATCGATCCAGATATGGCCGTCGTGCTTCAGGATGATTTCCTGGCAAATTGCAAGGCCGAGTCCGGTGCCGCCGATTTTGCGGCGCGAACTATTGTCGATGCGCTGGAATTTCGAGAACAATTTCGGAATGTCTTCTGCTGGAATGCCGATTCCTTGATCTTGAATCGTGACGTGCAAGTTCTTGAAATCATTTTTCAGCGAAATCGTCACATTCCCGCCCTGCGGCGAAAACTTGATGGCGTTGCCGATCAAATTCATCAATACCTGTGCAAGGCGCTCCCGGTCACCTTCGATCATGACATCCGAAGCATCGTCGATGAAGACGATTGGATGCAAGTTTTGTGTGCGGAATTTCTCGGCCGTCTCGATGATCATCTCGCTCATCGACAATTTGCCCATGCGGTAGACCTGATTGCCGGATTCCATGCGCTGCAGGTCCAAAAAGTCGTTGATCAAATTGGTCAGGCGCTTCGCTTCTTTGTAGATCGTTTTTAAATAGCGCTCCTGTTTTTCAGGTTTCAGCTGCTTGTTCAGCAGCAGCTCGGTAAATCCGAGCACACTCGACAGCGGCGTGCGGAGTTCATGGCTGACGGTGCTGACAAGCTCGGACTTCATCTTGTCCACTTCGTGCTCACGCGTCACATCCCGGTGCACAAAAATGGTCCCTGTCTTTTCTTTGTCGACGATAACAGACGTACTGTAGACGTCGATCACACGCTCGTACGGTTCTTTGATGGTGTATTGGAATGTGTTCGACGCGGAATCTGTCGCTTCGATGCATTTGCGCAAGAATGCGAGCATCGCTTCCGGCGTGGTCGTCTGTTCGGACATCGACTGGATCCACACCTCCTGGTCGACGTGCGCATCAAGCGGCACGTCTCCGCAATACAGCATCGCGCACATCGTGTCGTTGTGCTGCACCATCGTGCCGCTTTTCGAAATGAACTGGATGCCTTCGTTGATGTTATTGATGATGCGCTCGTTCAGCGTCCGTTCATGGATGGCAGCATCATATAATTGGATGCGGTCGATCGCGAGGTGCATCTGATTCAGCAGCCCGCTGATGTCCTGCTCTTCTTCTTTCGAGAAAGCCCGGCCCACACGCGACAAGCCGATCAGCGCGACGTCATCTTTTTCCTCGTTTTTCACCGCGGCGTATAAATCGTATACATAGACTTTCTCCACGGCAAAGCCTTTTTCATGCAGCGCTTCCCGCTTCATCGTGAACGATTCACGGTCCTTTAAGCGGGCCGTGAGATACGGCATGCGCTCTTCCCGGAATTGCTGGAACATCGCTCCGGTGAAACCCGTCAAGGCAAACTCACCCGATTTCGGCAGCCATAGCACACCGGTATCGATGTCGTACACATCATTGAAATATTGGATCGTCGCATTGGCAAGCTTTTGTTTGTCCAAAGTGAACGACAGCACGTGATTCAAATCATTGAAGCGGATCAGCCGGTCTTTAGTCTTCTCGGTTTCTTCCAGCGATTCTTCGAGCTTGATCTGCTTTTCCTGCAATTCGGTTTTATTCAGCAGCAAGGCCTGGTTTTGGGTAGTCAGCTCTTCCTGGTTGCCTTGGATGGTCTTGATCATGTTGTGGAATGTCATCGACAGCACGCCCAGTTCATCCGTGCGGTCAAGCGGCTTATAGGAAACGTCCTCGCCGCTGACAAAGCCCTCGATCGATTCCCGCATGCCTTCCAATGGCTTGACGATATCGTTCAACGCCCGCAAAATGACCATCGCGATAATAACGAACAACAGGAGGAACAGCAGCGTCAGCAAGAAAGCGAAATTCTCGGCTTGCTTCAAGATATCCTGGTTCAATTGCCGCAAGGCCTTTTCAGAAGCCCGCTCGTTGTCCGCCGCAAATGCCACAAAGGCATTCACCGTCGAGTTGGTGCCGTCCTGCGACAGCTCCCGCAAGAGCGCATAATCATCCGCCCGCACGGCCGCAATGGAATTCGCAAGCACTTCGTTTTCGTACGCCACCAAAAACTCGCTTAAATCCGCGATCGGCTCCCGTTCTTCCGCGGTCAACGGCAACGCATTCATCTGCTTGATCGTATTTTTCAAGCTTTCCAGTTCGACATAGGCCAGATCCAGCTCCCGTTCGTTTTGGAACGCATAAAAGCCGCGCGCCCGGAAAAATAGCTGATTCAACGACTGCGAAAGTTCTTTCAGCTTTTCCTGTTTCTCGATCAATTCGTTGTAGGCAGCTTCCTGTTCCTGCTGCTGCGCGTTGATGTAAAAATAAATGCCGGTGATGACCACCGAACAGATTAACAGCGACGAAATGGTTAACCTTAAATACTTATGCCTAATCCCTTTTTCTGCTGAATTCCGCATGCACGTGCCTCCTGGATTCTTTTCTGCGTTGTTTCCCTTTTGGGAATTGTCTTAAGTATAATCGATTGATACTTCCATATATATGCTTTTTTATTTTTATAATGAATGATACTTCCAAAAGTCGTTGCGGAAATTTCCATAAAAAAATGCCGATTCATTGTGAATCGGCATTTCCTTGTTTTCACTCGTTTGGATCGTTCAGTTCTTCGGGAGACGACCAATAGATTTTCTTGTCGTCTTCCCGCACCTGCACCAGTCCCGCTTTTTGCAGCACACGGATCGATGCGTGATTGTCCAGCGAGCATGTCGCCGTGATCTTTTGGACGCCCGGCTGCGCCAGCCCCCAGTCGACCATGCCAACGGCCGCTTCTGTTGCGTAGCCTGCGCCTTGATAGCGCGGCAGGATGCTGTAGCCGAGGTTGATCTCGCCCCTTTCGTTCGGGCTGCCTTTAAAGCCGATGTCGCCGATAATCGTCCGGCTTTCCTTGTGGACGATCAGCCCTTCCCACCGATTCTCTTCCGGCTGCCCGGTGAAGCGTTCGATTTTATACGGAAAGAATTGCTTGTAGACGTCCATCGGGTAGTCGGCAGGCACGCGGTAGGGAATCCGTTTCTCCAGCTCTTCGGGTCCTTCGAGCAGCGCTTTGATCATATCGAGTTCGAACGTGATGATTTGCAATCTAGGGGTTGTGGCTTGCGGCACTAACATTCCTCCTAAGTGACGATGTTGTGTGGCTGTCTTCTTATTATAACGAAACAGGCAGTTCCTTGACCCCGCGCACGATCATGCCCGGCCGCCACGCCAACTCGCTTTCATCTACGGCCAGCCGGATGTCTGCGAAGCGGGACAGCAGGCTCGAGATGGCGATTTCGCCTTCTAGGCGGGCAAGCGGCGCGCCGAGGCAAAAATGGATGCCCATGCCGAATGCCAGGTGCGGATTTTTTTCGCGCGAAGGGTCGAAGCGTTCCGGCTCATCGAATTTAGCAGGATCGTGGTTCGCCGCATTCAGCGCTACCACCACGACATCGCCGCGGTGGATCTGCTTGCCGCGGAAGTCCATGTCTTCGCTTGCCCAGCGCGACGTGCTGAATTCTACCGGCCCATTGAAACGCAGCGACTCCTCAATCGCCTGCGGCACCCGTTCCGGCTCCTGCCGCAGCATTTCCTGCTGCTCCGGATTTGCCATGAGCGCAAGCACCGTGTTGCCGATCAGGTTGACCGTGGTTTCGTGCCCGGCAATAATGAGCAGCGAAACGAGGCCGTATAATTCCTTTTCGGACAGCCGGTCGCCTTCTTCTTCCGCTTCGATCAATTTGCTGATCAAGCCGTCATCGGGATTTTCGCGTACCTGCTGGAACCATTGCCCGAGGTATTGGATAAACTGGTTCATGTGCTGATAGACACTGACGCCAATCTCCCCGCTCGTGCCTTCAATCATCGAGTTCGACCACAGGCGGAATTTGTCGCGGTCTTCCGACGGCACCCCCAAAATTTCGCAAATGACGATGATCGGCAGCGGAAACGCGAACTCGTCGATGAGATCAACTGTGCCTTTTCCTTCAAGGTTATCAAGCAGCTCGTCCGTCAGTTCCTGGATGCGCCCGCGCATGCCGGAAATCATTTTTGGTGTAAACGCTTTTTGTGCGAGCCCGCGCAGTCGCTTATGGTCCGGCGGGTCGGAGAACAGCATGTTCTGGGTAAAGACCGACATCTCGCCCATGCTGCCGCCGTAGAGCTTCGAATAATCTTTGATGAAACGGCCATCCTTCAACACAGCTGCCCCGTCTTCGTACCCCGTCACCAGCCAGCCCCGCTGGCCATCCGGAAAGTGGACATAATGCACCGGATCCATCTGCCGCAGTTTTGAATACGCCGGGTACGGATTTTGGATGAATGATGAGGAAAATAAATCTTCGTTCATTGGCTTCATCTCCTTTTTGTATCCTATACCCGCTCAGCAGCAAAACTTCGCGGTCATTCGGTTTTATTTCAATTCGGGCCTACCGTTAAATTTTTGGCTGTTGTGGGTGAACCAACTCCCGAAAAATTTATAAGCTTGATTGAAATAAATACGGATTTCAAACAGAAAGAAGCTTCCCCCTGAGTCCACGGAGAAGCTTCTTTCATTCACGATATGATTTTTCTTTCCAGTCAGACCGGCAAATCGCCGAATCCGACTTATGCACATGTGGATAAGTTCAAAAACCGCTTATGCGTTTGTTTATCCACAAGATCGGACACGCCGAGGCTTTTTACACAAGTCCCTCAAACAGCAATACCCGGGCAGGTGAAGCATCGGTGCCAATCAATTTTAAAGGAGCTGCGACCATAAAGTAATCGCCTTGCTCAATTTCTTTTAAGCGCAGCCCTTCGATAATAATGATGTCGTTCGCGAACAGGGCTTTATGCGTCGGATGCCCTTCCTGGCTTCTTTCGACGCCAAGCGAATCGATGCCCACACCGCGGATGCCGACTTCGGCCAGATAGTCTGCGCCGTCTTTCGCCAAGTAGACAAAGTCGAAGTCAAAAGCTTCTTCAAACGAATTTCTTGTTTTGAATAAAACAAAATCATCCTTTTGAAGCCCGAATCCTTCCAGATCCGCTTTTGATACAGCATTCTCGACCTTGGTCAGATCGAGCACTTTACATTGCCCGACCAATTTATCCAATGGGACCGATTCGAATGTTTCGCCTTCAACCATCATGTGAAGCGGTGCATCGATATGCGTGCCGGTATGGACATCCAATTCCAGACGCGTTTCTGTGACATAGCCGTTCGTTTGCTGATTGAGTTTCGGCTGCTTCTCCGGTTTATCTTTGTAGACGGTCATGCCTTCATAAATCGAACCTGTGATATCGTACATTTTCATCAAATCAACCCTTTCAGTATGGCTAGTTGTCTGCCGTTGTTTAAACCTTCGCATGTTTTGGAGCAAACTGTCCAGTGAAAAAAATATTAAAAAAGCGCCAGCGTGAATAATAAGGATTTTTCAAGCCGCATACTTACATTACAGCGCATAAATCATTATACTAAAAACTGTTGCAATACTCAGCCATGGTGAAAATCAGCTTGATGAAATTAGGAGGATTTAATGTATGAACACTGAAAGACCAATAGCAGAAGCCAATCCTGAAGATGGGTTCATCGAATCTCCAAACAATTGGTCCATGGAAGACATGACCTTTATTTTATTCGGCGCGACGGGAGATTTGGCACAGCGAAAATTATTCCCTGCTTTATATAATTTGTATCTCGATGGAAAATTGCCGGACACGGTCTCGATCATCGGTTTGGGCAGAAAATATGCTTCAGACGAGGCATTTCAATCGAAAGTGGAAAAAGCGCTTTGCGCCTATTCCAGAAGAAGCGTTGACCCTTCAAATTTGCAGGCGTTTTTAACAAAATTCCGCTATTTCACGTTTGACGCCACCGTCAAAGAATCGTACGAGAACCTGCTCAAATTGGTTGAAGCGCGGGAAACAGAACTGGGGATTCCGGAAAACCGGCTGTTCTATCTGTCCGTGGCGCCAAGTTTAGTGGATGTCATCACGACCAACCTCCACGCAAGCGGCCTCGACCAAAACAAAGGCTGGAAACGCCTCGTGATCGAAAAACCATTTGGGCGCGATGTGGAAACGGCCCGGCAATTAAATGATAAGTTATTGAAAACATTCCACGACAATGAAATTTACCGAATCGATCATTACCTGGGGAAACCGATGGTGCAAAGCCTGAATACCTTGATTCTGGCAAATCCGGTGCTGGACTCCTTGCTGGACCAAAAACTGATTTCCAACGTCCAGATTACAGCCAGTGAAATTGTCGGAGTGGAAACCCGCGCTGATTATTACGATAAAGCCGGTGCGATCCGCGATATGGTGCAGAACCACCTTCTTCAGCTTGTCATGATGACTGCGCTCTACCTGCCGGAGAATTTAACGGACAATAAAATCCAGACGAAGAAAACAGAAATCCTCGCTTCTCTTCGGACGATCCGCAAAGAAGAAGCGCATCAGCATGTGGTCCGCGGCCAATATGAAGCCGGCGAAATCCATGATGCACCGGTTACCGGCTATAAAGAGGAACCAGGCGTTGAAACGTCTTCCAAGAATGACACGTATTTCGCAGCACGCTTGTCGATTGACCATCCATCTTGGGAGGGAATCCCGTTTTATATCCGCACAGGGAAACGGATGAACAAAAAGTCCACACAGATTGTCGTCGAATTCAAGCACAAGATGGTCGATTCAGACCGCTTGAAAGGCACTTCCCCCAATTTGCTGGTGCTTGAAATCAGTCCGAACGAAAGCATTTCGCTGCGCGTCAACTTGAAAGAAGCATCCGGCAATCAGTTCAAGCCGGTATGGATCGACTTCTCCACCAGTTCAGAAAACCAGCCTGAAGCCTATGAACTTCTGCTGTTTGATGCCATCCTCGGCGATTCGACCTTTTTCGCCCATTGGCGGGAAGTCGAACTGTCCTGGGAATGGATCGAGCCATTATTGAACGCTTATCAGGAAGACCTGTTGCCGTTGCATGCGTACCGCGCAGGTTCAACGGGCCCCGAAGCGGCAGAAGAATTGCTGCAGCAAAAACAGCATAAATGGTGGTAACACGGATGCCGGCTTCCCTAAGGAACTGGTACCTGCAAACGAAGCATTAGAACATGAAATAGAAAAAATCGGTGTATCACACACCATAAGGAATGGAGCAGAATACTATGAAACAGCAAATCGGTGTTATCGGTTTAGGCGTAATGGGCACGAACCTCGCATTGAATATGGAAAACAAAGGCTTTTCGGTAGCGGTCTATGATTATTGGACAGAGCGGGTCGATGAACTGTCCGCCAAAGAGGCGCAGGGAAAAAACATCCAAGGCGCTTACAGCATCGAAGAATTCGTCGCTTCCCTGGAAACGCCGCGCAAAATTTTGATGATGGTCCAGGCCGGCGGCACGACCGATTCGGTCATCGAATCGCTCATTCCCCATCTTGAAAAAGGCGATATCCTGATGGACGGCGGAAATTCGTTCTTTCAAGACACAAACAGACGGACAGCGGCCATCGAAGCGGCTGGCCTGCACTTTATCGGGGCCGGCATTTCCGGCGGCGAAGAAGGCGCCCGCAACGGCCCTTCCATCATGCCCGGCGGTTCGAAAGAAGCCTACGGACACGTCCAGCCGATTCTCGATGCCATTTCAGCGAAAGTCGACGGCGTTCCCTGCAGCACCTATATGGGGCCTCTTGGTGCCGGCCATTACGTGAAAATGGTCCACAACGGCATCGAATACGGCGACATGCAGCTGATTTCCGAAGCGTATTTCATCATGAAACAGGCTTTCGGGCTTAGCGCACAGGACATGCATGGCATCTTCGCGGAATGGAATAAAGGGGAGCTGGACAGCTACCTTATCGAAATCACCGCAGACATTTTGGCCAAAAAAGATGAAGAAACCGGCAATCCGTTGCTCGACCAGGTGCTCGATGCAGCTGAACAAAAAGGCACCGGGAAATGGACAAGCCAAAACGCATTGGACTTGGGCGTCTCCCTGCCGATCGTCACAGAATCGGTCTTTGCCCGCTTCATCTCGGCCATCAAGGACGAGCGCGTGGCCGCAAGCCAGTTATTGACTGGCCCTGAACCGAAGCTTCCTGCAGGACCTTCCCAGGAACTGATTGAAGCGATCCGCAAAGCTTTGTACATGAGCAAAATCTGTTCGTACGCCCAAGGCTTCGCCCAATTGCGCGCAGCTTCTGTCGAATACGGCTGGAACATCCCGTACGGCGACGTCGCCATGATTTTCCGCGGCGGCTGCATCATCCGTGCGCAGTTCCTGCAAAACATCAAAGAGGCGTTCGACCGCAATCCCGAACTGCCTAACTTATTGGTGGATCCGTACTTCAAGGACATCGTCGAAGAATACCAGTCTTCTCTTCGCGAAGTACTTTCGTTGGCCATCCAGCAAGGAATTCCGGCACCTGCCTTTTCAAGCGCATTAGCTTATTTCGACAGCTACCGTTCTGCGGTATTGCCAGCGAACTTAATCCAGGCACAGCGGGATTATTTCGGCGCCCATACTTACAAGCGCGTAGACAAAGAAGGCATTTTCCATACGGATTGGTCTTCTGAGCAATAAAAAATGCGGATTGAGCCAAACAGCCAGACAAGAAATTGATATCCATCCCATAGAAAAAAGCCGGTTCATCGCGAACCGGCTTTTTTCTATGGGTAAATTAGGTTTTGGCATGAAATTTGATGTAAGCTAAAATGACTAGTATTGATAATTTGCTGCCGGAGGTACTTATGAAAACACATTATTATTTAGGTTGGTTCAATAACTTCTTCCCAGAAAAGCTGAAAAAGTGTTGCAGAAAGACATAACTGATCGAAAATCACTGGTGATGATCAGCTCAACTCCATTCGTTGATGAAGCTGATGGCGCTACTGAACGTTCGTGGCTGGACCATGCCGGACTCCATTTTGATGAATACCATTTGATCAATTATCGCGTGCAGAAAGAAGAGGCCCACACCTTATTAGCAAACGCCTCTGCCATTTTTCTGCTGGGTGGAGATATGATTGAACAAAATGGGTTTTTGATGGACTATGAATTAGCAGAGCCGATCAAAAAACTTTGGCTATGACGTGGAAACAAGTACTTTTTACGATGGAATCGCCTTGAACGATTTTTCGATCCTGTCTCATTTTGATCTCGAAAACAACATGTCACTGGTTCAGGACGAACTGTCTCTCCTATCGAAAGAAATGAAGATTTATGCGTCGAACAAGGATTGCGCACTTCGTACTAAGGGAGACAAAATCGATATTCTTGGCGATATATATTTAATTTCCCACTCAGGTATTCAGAAATTGGATGAGACGTTTTAGATGTTGGAGATGGATTGAGCGAATGAGTTTCTCGCCTCAAAAAAGTATTTCTTTGGTGAACATAGATTGGCTAAGAAAAGTTTTAAAAAATAAACCTGAGCTCTCATAAGAGAACTCAGGTTTGTATTTTAAGTTCTCGATGAAATAACCGGCTCCGCTTCTCTTCTAAAACATTTAGCAGTTCCCTCGTAATTTCTTAAATTATAGAAAAAGTACATTTATAAGGTTATATAAAAAATTTATCAGCATGTGACAATAAGTTTTTCTTTATGCCGATAAAATCTTGTTGTAAATCAAGAGATACAACAAAGATCTGATTACCTTTAACCTGATAAATATGGTTAGGTTGATTTAATGCGCTTGTTTTCGCATAAAGCAGCATACCTGCAACCGTTTCATCCGACCCTTTTTTCCAATTATTTATATATGTAAATATCTGATAAAGATTGCTGGACTTCTGTTTTGCAGTTCCGCCTTCAAACCTTGTCACCATATTCTCTGAATAGAATTTCGCATCCACTATCAATGTTTTGTTATCTTGTTGAAGTATAAGATCTGTCTGCATAATCGGTAATGCCTCTGTGAAGCCATCATCAACATTCCATTGAATTTGAGAACGAGATACTTCATAATTTGTTTCGCGCTTGAAAAATGCATAAATAAACTTTTCATATAAAGATGACAACCTTTGTTCGTCTTGCAGCTCTTTCATTATCTGAGATGTAGAACTTTCATCAAATAATAATTGCTCATAAAGATAGCGACACACATCAACAATAAATTGATAGCGAATGTTTTGACGGTTATACCTGACGTTTCTCCATAGCTTCAAATCTAGCTCTACATCCGATACCTCAGTAAAATAAGGTAGAAAACCGTAAAACAATCTACGCATTTTTCTACTTATTTTATTTGAGCGTGATAGGTAAACCAGTGTTGCTTTAATAATTTGATTCAGCAATATATTTTCAGAGAATTCATCATAAACCACAGAAACTTTTTTATTTACCAATGTATTTTTCTTTATCGTAGTATTAATATCAACTTTCCCTTTAATCACATTGGAAGTTTCTTCAACACTTATATAATCTTTATTTAATCCCCCGCGTAACAACACAGGTATACCCACCGATAAAATTTCTGCGTAAAGATCTTGTACATTCTCAAAATTTTCTGTTCCGATTTGTTTATACTCAGAAAGATTTAACGTTTGATATGCATAAGAAAGCATATAGTAAATATTACGAATTGGAATACTACTATTTCTCTCCATTGTAACAGCCTCTTAGTCGCTCAGCCCAGTCATTTGCTTTTTGTTCATTATCAAACCAATACTCAAATAGCTGTGGAATAATTTCATATTCGATTACTTCCTCTAAGCGATTTGCAGTATCTACTTTATAGGCATCACCAACAAAGTAGCTATGCCCGATTTGAAAACCTGTCCCTAGATCTTCAATAATTTGATTGTTTAAGCTTCTAATTTCATCAACGACACGATTCAAAACTTCTGGATTCTCTAATTCATTTACATAAGAACTAAATGTATCATTTTGAAATGCTGGTTTAATTTCAAAAAATGAAAATCTTCTTCTAAGTGCGTAGTCTAGTAAAGCTAAGCTTCTATCTGCCGTATTCATCATTCCAATGATGTATAAATTTGGCGGCACAGAGAATTTATCGTTAGAGTAAAGAAGATTGATTTGCACGTCTCGCTTATCAGTCTCAATAAGCATCATTAATTCTCCAAATATCTTACTCATGTTTCCACGATTAATTTCATCGATTATAAAAAAGTAATCTCGTTCGGGATCTCGAGCTGCGGTTCTAGCAAAATTCACAAACGGACCTTGTTTCAGTTCAAAACCTTCTCCTTCAGCTTTTGGACGGAATCCTTCGATAAAGTCCTCGTAACTATAGCTTTGATGGAACTGAACCATTTGAATACGCGTTTCATCTTTTTCACCCATCATTACATGAGCTAACCGTTTGGCAATAAAAGTTTTGCCTACACCCGGTGCACCTTTCATGATAAGATTTTTCTTATTTTCAAGCAACGAAATTAGACGGTTAAGATCCTTCTTCTCAATAAAAACTTCCGAAAGAAATTCATCCATTGTATACGGTTCATTTTCCTGTACTGTAGGCTTGGATTTTATAAAACGGATGTAATAATCAATTGAACTTCCCGATACACCTTTATATTTTTTGTAGATTTCATCAGCTACCACGATATCTTTCAATTGCTTTAATTGTTCAATATCTGTTTCACCAAAAATTGAAGCCTCAAAATGTTGCTCTATATCCTTTAATGCGCTTACTTTTTGTTTAATTGTTATATCATTCAAGCTAGCTCCTGTATCAGTAACTTGATTAGACAACCAAATTCGAAATTCATTTACGTCAGCATCTTTTGAGTCAATAAAACCTTCATTCATTACTTGATCAATTTCTTGAATAAGAGTCGGATAAGAATTAAGGCATGTTAATGTTTTTTGAGCAAAAGTCTGGTGAATTTCCCACTTTCCAACTTGATGCCATTCCACTTTTCTTCTATGTTTGTACTCTGATGCTTCATTGTCAAAGTAATAATCCCCCATAACAACTCCGCGCGCCAAGATTTTTTTTATTCCTTCTTTCACATATATAGTATCCCCTGTTTGAATTTCATGATAAAAATCCCACACAGCTTTTGTATCATTGGTAGGGCGCACCCCATCTGCCCTTTGTTCAGTCATTTTCCGTTCAACAGACTCCTTTGAATCATAATCACCTAAATCACCTAAGTAATCCCAACCAAGTGCAATCATATTATCCATTAGGAATTGGTCCCATAATTTAGAATTTTCGCCTGGAGAAATCACCCAATAATTAATACTCTTATCAATTCCATCTTCATTATCCTTAATTTTTTTCTCTTTTTTCGGATAAATTAAAGTTGGATTTTCATCATAATATAAAAATATTAAATATGAACGCATTAATACGCCCCAATCGGGGATTCCGCCAATATTATCTGGTTTACTTCTAATGCCTTTTTCATATTCATCTTCTGCATATTTTCTTCTAAATTGAATTCTTGTCGTACCAAACTTTTGTGGATATCGAGGTGTACCTTTACCAGTCACGAATTTCTCAATATCCTCATCGCTTTGTTCAGTCATTTGCTGATAGATATTTTTAAACTCCGAATATGATTGATATTCAAAGAAATTTTCTTTATAGACGTTCTCTAATCCAAACTTCTCTAGTAGCTGTCCTAGTTTTTCAAGATATGGCGCATACCATATACCTGTCTTTTCACCTAAGTTTTCTGTCACCCAAGCTTTGTATTTTTCTTTTTGAGTAATCAAATCATCATTCATAGCGTACCTCCAAAAATTTTTTCCCTAAATTATAGTAGTTCACTATATTAACAAGGGTTTTTATCTGCTTTTCTTTCAAAGTAATTATGTAGCCGATACTCTGCTATTTCTTCTGTCCATTTATAGAGAAGTTCGAGTTCTTCATCTGCAGGCGTTAGATTAACTGAAAAAGCATCTTTTCCTTCAAAAACGATCAGATTCTCTTTAGCGCTGCCGCTCCATTTCGTCATCGGCATGTCCGCAATCAAGAAAGCAATCTTCTTTTCATCGTAGCTGCGCAATCCTTTGCCTTTGGCATCACTGAAATCAGCTTTGAAGCGGTACTCTTTCTCCATTAAGTAAGAATGGAAGAAAGGAGCGGCTTGGATTGGTGAAACTGGCTTGACCCAATCCCTCGCCCCACGGGAAAGCATGTATTTTAACAGCACCATTTTATAGCTTTTGCTCATACCAGTTCTTTCGACTTCCAAAAACCACTTTCTGTAATTGTGCCAAACGTCATTTTCATCGTCAGCTAACTCATCAGCATATGCCAGCATCCCGAAATAGCTACCAAATTCCTGTTTAACGGTTTTAGACGCTGCATTAGCATGCAAGTGAAAATCCAAATAGGACGGACGCCGCCCGAGCTCTTTCTTTAGCTCGCGGTATGCCATGACCAACAATTCTTTGCGTGGGGCTCTCTTCTTACGCATCTCTTCCAGCAGATTGACCACTTGCAGATCAAGGTTGAAGCCGCATATTGCCGGCACCAAGGGATCGATGGCTTTGTTCCCTTTGCCTTCTCCTCCTTGGTCAAAAACCGCCAGCTTTAAATCCGCATTGCGGTAATTACCGATAAAATCAATGATTACGCAATGTGATTTCCCTTCCGCAATGCGCAGGCCGCGACCAATCTGCTGCGTATAGACTGCGAGCGATTCGGTCGGGCGAATGAAAAGAAGCGTATCTACTTTCGGAATGTCTACCCCTTCATTGAACAGGTCTACTGTAAAGATTACTTCAAGCTCTCCAGAATCCAAGCGTTCTCTAGCGCCTCTTCTTTCTTCAGTAGGAGAGCCGCCATGCAATGCCATCGAGCTAATGCACTGTTGCTTGAAGAAAGAATCCATATACTGCGCCTGCTTGACGGATGAACAAAAGACGATAGTTCGCGTCTGCTTGTGCTGTTTCCAGGCCTCCAAAATTTTCTGCGCAAAATCTTCCCTCAGCTGCACCTGCATCAATTCCTGCTCGCTATAGCGTGTGCCACGCCACGGAATCGCGGAGTAATCCGTATCGTCATAAACGCCGAAATAGTTGAACGGTGACAGCCAATTGCGTTCAATCGCATCCAGAAAATGAATGGAAATTGCGATGTTCCCATCGCATAGCGCATAGACGTCTTTATTGTCCATCCGGTCAGGCGTCGCCGTAATTCCCAACAAGAATTGCGGTTCGAAATGGTCGAGCAGCCGCTCATACGTCGGCGCTGCTGCGTGATGGAATTCATCCACGACAATCAAATCAAATTCATCTTTGGCGAACCGATCCAAATGATACTGGCTCCCCAAAGTGTAGATAGAAGCAAAGATAAAATCCGCTTCGGTTTCTTTATGGGAAGCATTATAGAAAGAGCTCGTCCGATCTGGATAGACGTGCTTGAAGGATTGCTCCGCCTGGTAAAGGATTTCTTCCCGGTGCGCCACGAAGAGTACACGCTTGAATCTCTCCGCAAAGAATGCGGCTAAATAGGTTTTTCCAAGGCCTGTTGCGAGTACCACCATCGCCCGGCTATAATCTTCGGCCATCGCATTTTCCAACGCCGCCAGCGCTTCTTGCTGCGCGGGGCGCGGTGTAATATTGGTTAAGTAGGGAACCGGCGGATCCACTACCATCCCTGGCTGTGTAGGGCCAACTGTCATTTCGACTTCTTCGGCCTCTGACCATACCGGACTGATTGGACGCTTTATATTTGCTTCTTTATGTAAGGCTTCATATTCTGCCAAAGTTTCTTGGTTCAGCGGGACAGTTTGCTCCCCATAGAAATGTTCATTAAAGCGCATCACTGCTTCTTCAAACACTTCCGAATCCACTGACGCCGGCGCGATTAAGCTCCATTCCACACCTGTCGTCAGTGCAGAGGCAGATAGATTTGAAGACCCTACAATCAGGTGCGAGTTCTCAGTCCCGCGGAACAAATAAGATTTCGGATGGAACGACGTCCCGCCACTTTTCCAGATCCGCACTTCAGCCTCCGGCGCCTGTTCAAGCAACATCCGCAGCGCTTCCGGCTGGGTGACGAACAAGTAATCGCCGACAAGCAATTTAATCGGCACCCCTTTTTCTGCAGCTTGCTGGAGGGTAGGCAGAATCATTCGAACCCCTGATTTCATAGCAAAAGCCGTAATCCAATGAATCTCTACTGCCTCTTTTGCCAACCTCTCCAAATGGTTGATCAACTGACCTGTAACAAGCTCCAGCTTAATCATCTTCTACCTCAATTAAAAAGATGCGCTGCTCGAAGCCACCACGTTTTTCTGCTTTGGCTTTACGGACTTCTCCCAGTTTTTCAACAGAAGAACCGTGAATCTTCACCGCAGCATGGAGCAGTTCCAAAATGTCCGCAAGCTCTTCTACCGCTTCCTCATCAGTTTTTGCTTCGTTGTATTCTTGGAGTTCTTCGCTTAGTTTCTTTTTCAGTTCTACTATATATTCATCTTCGGGCAAAATGCGTGTAGAAAATTCTTTGCCTGTTTTGGTGATTACGTTAGGTATTAGATCGCGTACTAGTTTGTTGTAAATCGGCATTAGAAAAATCCTCCTCTAAATCATTAATTTTATAACGGCTTTATATTTCCTCACTCGTAATATATTGATACAACTTGCTATTTAAAGCTTTCTCCATCACCATTCCCATATGCACCACAGGTATCTCTTTCCCATTCTTATCTTCCATTGTGCTTTGTTCAATCATATTTTTATCTGGTGCCACTTCGCCTAAATAATAGAAGTCGCCACCTTCGTCATCGTCTTTTTTAACAAAGAGATGCAAGTCAATCCCTTGTTCTTTTGCATGGATGATTTTGATCACTTCTTCGGATGCTAAAGTTCGATTGCTTCGTGTTGACCATTTGAAGACTTCGGGATTGATAAAGCCTTCTGTGTACGCAACGCTCGATTCGACTTCATCGTGCTTGTGATACGTGACGAAGATGGGGCATGTGCCGTGCTTTGTTTTGTAGCCGTAGATGGTTGAGCTTTCATCACTGTTCCAGTTTAATAAGCGGCACGCATCTTTTCGGGTGTACTTCTTGTATAACGTTAAGGCCTTTTCACACGAATATTGTTCGTTAAGCGCAGCTGCACTGTTTACGATATCGATGAGCATGTCTTTAAAAATCGGATTTTCTTTTAAGCGCTCGGTAATTATTGTGTTAAACGTCCAGTTGTTTGATGCTTCTCGTATGACAATCGGTTGGTTTCCGTATTTTTTCTGCATTGCCTGATTAAAAAACGACAAGTTAAAGATGCGTTCGACCGATTTGAGGGTTTCTTCATTGGTCGCACATTCTTGTGCTTTTAATTGATGAAGAAATTCTTCTTGGGATACTGTTACTTCGCTTAGCAGCATGTGGAGCAATAAAACTTCATGCTTGCGCTTGCCGTTTAAGATTTCTTGAGACAGCATCGTGATCACTTGTTCTTCATAGCTTAATAAAACCGGCTCGATTTCTTTTAATTTCAACAAGAATCGATAATAATTCACGTATTTCCCTACAATCACAAGCGGATCCAACGAATTATGCGTAATGAAGTCTTGGAGTTTTGGCACTTCTCCAAGGCGATTTTTCAATTCGATATACGCATCTCTTAATATCTTCATATCGGTTAAATTGCTTCGCTTGATTGCGTTAAAAACGCGATTCTTTGCGATTTCTTCAAAGTTCACGGTCGAAACACCTTTGATGTAACTGGTGTCTTTCATATGACGGCGAATATTGTCTTTGTTTTGGGAGCGATCGCCAGACAAGGCGACAGGGATCAAGTAATTGTTTTTGTAATTGCCGATAAAATCGATAATCGTGACGTATTCTTTGGAATCGTGCTTGCGAAGACCGCGACCGAGCTGTTGGATAAAGATAATGCTCGATTGTGTTTGGCGCAGCATGACCACTTGGTTGACGCTCGGGATATCTATTCCTTCATTGAAGATATCGACCGTTAAGATATAGTCAAGGAAGCCGTTTTCCAATCGTTCGACTTGACGCACACGCTCTTCTTGCGAATGATCTCCTGTTAATGCAATCGTACGCAATCCTCGCGTATTTAACTCGAAGGACAATTTTTCCGCTTCGTCTTTTCGACTGCAAAACATCAAGCCTCTCACTTGTTCACCGGACTGCCCGTAATAATTGATTTTTTGAAGAATGTGATCGACCCGTTCATCAGTTACTAGCTTGGAAAACAGAGTAGTCTCATCGATCACGCCTTCTTCGTATTCGATGTCTGTTACCCCGAAATAATGAAACGGACACAGCATGTCTTCTTCCAATGCTTCTTGTAAGCGAATTTCGTATGCGATATTGTAATCGAACAGTTCGTAAATATTAAAATCGTCTGTGCGTTCCGGCGTCGCAGTCATCCCCATCAAAAACTTCGGGTTAAAATGGTCAATGACTTTTTGGTACGATTTCGCTCCAGCTTTGTGCACTTCATCGATCAAAATATAGTCGAAGGTTTCAGGATCGAGCTGGCGCAGCGTGTCTTCTTTCGAAATCGTTTGGATGGTCGCAAATAAATAACGCGCGTTTGTTTGCCGCGACGATCCTGAAAGAATGCCAAAGTCTTCTTCGGCCCCACCCAGAATTTGAAGAAAATCCGATTTTGCTTTTTGCAAAATTTGTTCACGGTGGACGATAAACAGCATCCGCTTAGGCGCAAAACTGCGAACATCAAATGCTGATAAGTACGTTTTCCCTGTTCCTGTGGCTGAAATGACTAAGCCTTTATCGTTTCCGGCTTCTCGCACAAGCTGTATTTCTTGAAGTGCAGCTTGCTGCATTTTATTTGGCTTGATTTTTAACACTTCTTCGATCGCGTTCGGTTTATAAATTCCAGGAAATTCGGTTACGAGACTTGTTACTGGATTGGTTGGAATTGGTACATATGTACTTTCGTAATACTGGATCCATTCTTCTGTCAACGGGATTGAATCGCCCCACACATCTTCGAATTGTTCGTTAAAGTGGTTCACTATTTCTCCGTTTTCCAGAGAAGTGAGTTTAACGTTCCATTCATAGTTCACTTTAAGGGCATTCGCCGTAAGGTTTGAACTTCCTACAATTAAAGAATGGTGGGTGTCGTGATTAAAGATATAGCCTTTTGAATGAAATCCTTTTTTATTGGCCAAACGCACTTCAACGTTCGA
The DNA here is from genome assembly GCF_030407685.1 of Planococcus sp. APC 3906. Classification (NCBI taxonomy): domain Bacteria; kingdom Bacillati; phylum Bacillota; class Bacilli; order Caryophanales; family Caryophanaceae; genus Planococcus; species Planococcus sp. APC 3906. The sequence continues at coordinate 103,834 of NZ_JASDCW010000009.1, forward strand.
GATTTTCAAAAGCTCTTTGAAGACCTTCGGTTGGTTGAAATTTAGGAACGTTGAAGTTAAAATCCGTCCTTTAATGCCTTTGCGGTTCAAGTCGTAAAAATGGGATTTTAATGTGGCTAAGCCACTCTCTGTAACGAACGCCACCGAGAATAAAAAAGAATCGCAGTGATCCAGTTCTTCAAGTAAGGTGTTCAGTACATTTTCTGTAGCATTATTGACGAGCAGCGTTGGTTTGAAGCGCTCGCCACTTTGCAAAGTTTGATCGATAAAGCCTTTGTACAATGATTCTTGCAGGTTTTGCAATATATTCATACTGTTCCTACCTTTGCGCAACAAACGTGCGCGCTATTTTTTCGATCGCTGGAATATCCGCCGGAGCCCATTCTACTTGCTCCAACTCGTTTGGTTTTAGCCATTCAATCGCCATGTGTTCCGTTAATACCGGCGTACCTTCGAGTAATTTGCAGTAGAAAGTTGTTAAATGGACAATACCAAAATCATATTCGTAAACAGTGTGTTCTACTTGTTTACCTATTTCGATTTCACAATGCATTTCTTCTTTTATCTCACGCCGCAAGGCCTCTTGCGGCGATTCGTTTTCTTCAATCTTGCCACCTGGAAATTCCCATAGCTTCGGCAATGCTTTTTCAGTACCACGCTGGGCACATAGAATTTTTTCTCCGTCTGTGATGACCGCTCCTACAACATGGATGTTTTTTTTCTGAGATGAGTTCAAATCCTTACCTCCTTGAATATTCTCTATATACCGTTAAAAGATTCTCGCTTTTAAGCTATCATTATTTGGCTTTAAATCATTCAGATGCTAAGACTTTATTTTCACCACTGTTTATATTATAAACTTTTATTTCACAAAAAAAATTAAGACATCAAAATATTTCCAGATGATTTTATTAATTCATTTCTTACTTTGCCATAACACTTTTCAAAATCCCTATGTATATTCCTAATAGACAAGGAGGGGTAGCATGAAACGATGTAAAGTATGCAGAAAAAAAACACTAATAGAACGGCGGGTAGACAGCACAGGGAATGTATTTTGTTCGGATGATTGTTTTGACGAATTTGAAGGAGGGCCGGATGATTTTGATCATCCTTATACGGATGATTACGAAGCGATGAGATGGATTTACAGCGAGTGGATGATGCATTACGAAGAGGACTTGCACAAAAGTATTTACTTTGGCTATCCTAAGAAAACAGATTTAACCGACTGGCTAGACGAAGCACTCGAGCCATTTTGGGATTATTACCGCCTTGAAGGACAAGACGGGATTTTTTCCGCTGAAATTTATCAATACATGCAGGATCTCGTGAAACTGCAAGAAACGATTCGCAGCTGGGAACCGAATCATCGGAAGTATGCAAAATGGTTAAAGGGATTGCAGTCTAAAAAGAAGGCTTTCCCGTCTTCTTAACTTCCTGCGATGCAAACGGTCTACTTTTTATCAAATGAATAGGAAAAAGGCTTTCCATATACTTTGGAGAGCCTTTTTTATTTATTCCCTACAGTTATTGTGCAGTTCCCTTAAATAAGTAACTTCGATTAAACGCTTTCCTTTGAAAAAGATAAATAGGAGAATTTCATCAATACATAACTAATCAAGCTTATTCCAAAAAGAACGATCAATACTGGCAATTGTAGATATAGGAAAAGGATAGAGACGACAAGAATGGCCATTATTAACGTGTGCAATGGCCGGGCAATGACAAGAATGAATGCATGCTTTGGGTACTGCCAAATCTTTAAATCATAGTGAACAAAAACCGAGAAGATGTACAACAAACTGAGAACGTATATGAATATAACAACTATCGTCGTGCTCATCAGGATTGTATAAAGCGTATCCTGATTTACATAATGCAGTACTTTTAAATCTGTATACAACACCAGTCCAATGAGCAGCATCACATAACCCACAACATTGGCTGCTACGAACTCCGATTTAAATTTAGCCCAAAACAACTTTATCATGGAGCCATTATCTGATTCCATGATCATAAGCCTCATAACCGCAAATAACGCGGCAGTCGCAGGGAAAATTCCTACTACCAACAAACCGGAAAAGGAAAACAATAGCCATAATAAATTTAACAACACTAAATTAAATCCCCAATTCCCTAATCGCATATACCATTGTGTGCCAAACATAATTTCATGTACCCCCATTTAAGCTGGCAAAATTGATTCTGCAGCTGATGGTATTGATTTATTTACCTATCTATTATATAACTTCATCTAAAGTTGGGAGAGCAGAAATTGCCCCTACTCGTGTACAAACAATTGCGCCAACTTTATTGCTTATATGCGTTATTTTTTTGATTTTCTCAAAGTCCTGCAGAACTTCTTTTGGATCCTTTTCTTGGGCAAGCTGGTACAGCATAGCGCCAACAAACGCATCGCCCGCACCCGTCGTATCTATAGAATCTATTTCAATGCTTGGAATTATTTCTTGTTTGTGGCCAATGGAAATTAACGTTCCCTCTTTTCCTAGTGTAAGGGCAATCAAGCTCGGCCCCATTTGATGCAGAAGCTCGATCCCGCTGCTAAAATCCTCTGTACCCGTAATAATCGCTAATTCTTCCTGACTGACTTTTACAAAGTCTGCTATTGCAATCCCTTGTTTTGTTAACTCTATAAAATCAGATTTATTCCCTTTCCAGAGATCTGATCTGTAATTAGGATCAAACGAAACAAATTGCCCTTCTTTTTTTGCCAGCTTCATTGTATTCAAATATGTAGATTGGAACGGCCCTTCCAGTAAAGCAGTGGCAGATCCAAAATGGAGGATGGCAGCTTCCTTTAATTTCCCTTTATCCAACTCCTCTTCCTTTAAAAATGCATCAGCTCCCCTATTGAAAAAAAAGTCCCGTTCCCCATTCTCCATCAAAGAAACAAAGGCCAATGTAGTCGGATTCACATTATCAAATACAAGCATGGAAGTATCCACATGTATTTCTTCCAACGTTTTTTTTAAGAAATTGCCGAACGGATCATTTCCAACTTTTCCGCAGAACAACGCAGTTCCACCTAATTTCACAATGGCTGCACACACATTAGCAGGTGCTCCACCCGCCTGTTTTTCAAAAATATTCCCGTCCACTAAATTATCTCCTGCATCTTTACAATAAAAATCGATTAACAACTCTCCGATACAAACTACAGAAGCATTTTTATTCATTTTCCTACTCCCTTCATTAAATTTCTAACGATCTTATTCTTGAAATTTAAAAAAGAGGAAACAATCAAATGCTTCCTCTTTCCTAAGTACCTAAATCATATGAAAGTTCCTATTTTATAATGTTACATGTTTAGCAGGAATTGCAATATACCCATTTTTCACGGTCGTATTTCCACCCCGGCTATAAAGCGTTATGCTTTCGCAGGTTTCGTCCGGATAGACTAAACTTGTTATAGCATAAGTTCCATCATTGATAAAGATTTCAATAGAGCATTTATCAATAATCACCCGTAATTGAACTTGATTTCTCTCACTCATTTTAAGTTCTTGATCCGTTGAGAACATATCGGAAAATTCCACATTGCCGGAATTTCTTCTATTTAACAAGATCGCGTGATTTAATGCATCATACTCGAGCGTGGTGATATGGGTTGACGTATGATTCAACGTAATGCCAAATTGATCCGCATCATTATCTACATCCAAGAATAAGTCCACATATCGCTCATTCACTTCAATTCTCTTTGGATTAGAAGGATTTACTTCATAGTTTTGGAGATCTACAGTTCTTTCAAAATATGAATCGAGTTCTTCCACCGGGAATTGAATGACTTTATATTTCCCTTCTACGTTCCGAAGATGAAGCTCTCTTGGTATCGTCATCTGATGTCTCCATCCATCCGTAGGCACCACATTGGCATATCTCCAATTGCTCATCCAACCCAGATAAATCCGGCGTCCATCCTCCTCCGGAATATCCGAAAAGCTTACACCCGCATAATTGTCTCGCCCATGGTCCAGCCACCTGATGTCATCATGTTCCGAAGTAAAGACAGAACCATTAAAAGTACCCACAAAATACTGTGTACGCGAGCCTGTGCTTGAAATTCCATTGTCACCGATACTGACGATCAAAATCCACTTTTCTTCTCCTTTATCTTCTGCCTTTAGTTTAAACAGGTCGGGACATTCCCATACGCCATCATGGGAACCTTCGTTATCACCAAACTCACTTTCAAACTCCCAATCTATCAAATTGGATGAAGAGTAAAAAGAAATCGTTTGGCCTGTTGCTAATGACATAATCCATTTTTCTGTTTCCGCATTGTGAAAGACTTTGGGGTCTCTGAAATCACTTTTGGATATATGAGAAAGTACAGGATTCCCTTCATATTTCACCCAAGTTCGTCCATTGTCTTTACTATACGCCAAACTTTGCGTTTGCTTATGCGCTATCTCAGCACTGCCATCCTGGTGGTGCGTAAAGATAGCTACTAGGCCTGGCTCATCCGGAAAGAATCCTGTCGTATTATCCCAATCCACTACGGTACTTCCAGAGAAAATAGTTCCGTTTTCATCCGGATATAAGGCTATTTCAAGTTCCTCCCAAGTAATCAGGTCCTTGCTGACAGCATGTCCCCAATGCATAGGTCCCCAAATATTTTCATTAGGATTGTGTTGAAAAAACAAATGATATTCACCTTTAAAATAAACCAATCCATTCGGATCGTTTAACCAATTTTTCTTTGTTGAAAAATGCAAACTAGGTCTGTATTGTAGTATTTCTTGTTTTGTCAATTAGTTCTCCTCCATTACATAGCAGTTCGGTCATAACCTTTTTGTTTGATTTCTAGCCAGTCCTGTAAACCAAGACGATTCAGTTCCTCCAAGTATTCGTTCCACTCTTCCTCTACAGTTCCTTTTGCAATCCATTCAGCTTTTTTCCGCTGAATATACGGCACTAAGTCTGCTTCTATAGTAGAAAGACGCTCTAATTCTTCTAAACTGAAAAATACTTTCGGATATATGTTATCCGCTTTCATATGCGGAACCATGACATCCTTCATTAACTCCAATCTCTCCGCAGCATCATCTGGCTTTGTCGTTATTTCTCCATAATAACTGTCCAATATTGCCAATGGCCCTCCGACTGAAGTTCTCTCCCGTAATTCAACAGGTGCAGTCCCTTCTAGGCTGAGATGTTTCAACATATCTTTCTCTTTATCAAATTCAAAGATATTCTGCATATCTTCATCTCCATAAGTACCCCAGTTGTTTTGTACAGACTGATGGGGATTATAGAATTCATCTACCCATTTTGCCGTTAGTTCAAGGTTTTGGTTGGCACCTGTAACCACCATTTTCGAACGATCAAAACCCATCCCATTTGTTCTGGCAACATTTATTTGGCCATCCGGACCTTTTAAAGGCGGCATAAGCGCATAATCGTCATTCGCTCCTGAAATATTTGCTTTATCCCAAGTAAAATACATCCCGTAGCGTCCTTCTTGGCCTTTAGCTACATAAGTAGGCCAGTCCTGTTCAAAAGCTTCGATATCAATTAATTCTTCCTTATGCAATTCATTCATGAATTTGATAGCTTCTTTGTATCCTTCTTCGCCGGAAGTCAATTTAACTTCTCCATCATTAGTCACAACGGTATGATCCCAGTTATCGCCCAGACCAAACGAACCGAATAAGAACCCAGGGTCCTGTCCTCCATCATTCACAATAAATGACATCGGAATTGTTTGTCCGCCACCGGCAAGATCATTCTCTTTAAAGGCGATTAAAACTTCTTTTAATTCCTGCGTTGTTGTAGGCATTTCCAGCCCCAATTCTTTTAGCCATGTTACGTTTATCCACGGGAAATTATCTACAGAGTGGATGCTTTCTTTTCCTTGGCCCAGTTCTTCTATCCACGGGAATGCGTAGATATTCCCATCTGGTGCCGTCATCATGTCTTTATACTCCGGCGCTTTTTCCAGCACTGCTTGCAGATTCGGCATGTGTTCTTCTATTAAATCGTTCAGCGGAATAATCGCGCCATCTTCTGCCAGATTTAATAATTCATAATCACTATAACCAGCGTTGTGGATTGCATCTGGCATATCCCCGCTCGTCATCGATAAATTCCTTTTCTCACCAAATGTTTCTCCTGTAAAGTTTCTCCATTCAATATGAACATTTGTATTCTCTTCCAATCGCTGATTAAGCAACTTTTCATTTGGATCTTCAGGTGCCAGAGGTGAACTTTGTGTCATGATCTTCAATGTCACTTTTTCTTCTAACGGAAATGAAATGTCCGAAAGTCCATAATCCTCTGACCACGTATCGTTGTCATTGCCGCTGCATCCCGAAATTACTGTTCCGATAATCAGCAGCAATGAAGCTGCTTTTAAACTCTTTTTCATCATAATTCCCCGCTTTCCTTATTTTAATGAGCCTACCATTACACCTTTTTCGAAATACTTTTGGAAAAAAGGATACATAATTAGTAAAGGCAAACTTGAAACTACAATAGAAGAATACTTGATCATTTCTGCAATTTTTTGAATCTCAGCCCTTGCAAGCTGATCTGCAATCATTCCAGGCTGCACTTCATTTTGGATAAGAATTTCACGCAATACGAGCTGTAATGGATAAAGTGATTGATCTTCGAGATAAATCATTGCGTTGAAATAAGAATTCCACTGGCCTATAAAAGCATATAAAGCCAGTACAAAAATAATCGGTTTGGACAGTGGTAAGATGATCTGTAAAAATATTTTGAGATCTGAAGCACCATCAATTCTTGCTGCTTCCTTCAGTTCATTTGGCAATCCTTTAAAATAAGTTCTGGAAAGGATGATATTCCATACACTGACAGCCCCTGGCAAAATAATTGCCCAAGGCGTATTGATCATACCCAACTCTTTAACCAGCAAATACGTAGGGATCATCCCGCCATTGAAGAACATTGTGACAATAAAGAAAAGCATAAAAAACTTTTTTCCAGCTAGGTTGTCTACGGATAACGCGTACCCAGCAAGAACGGAAAACAATACAGATACGATCGAGAAGCCCCCAGCATACAGAATCGAGTTAAGAAAGCCTCTCACGATGGAGCCATCTTCAAAAATCCTTCGATACCCATCAATCGTCCAGTCATCCGGATTAAATGATATGCCTTTCGTCAGCAATACATTCGGAGACAGAAACGAGCCAAGTAACACATACAAAAGTGGAGCAGTAATAATGAGCACAATTAAAATTAAAATCACTTTGTTCACTAAGAGGAGCATTCTATCTGTTTTCGAATTATTTACAAGATCAATTTTAGATTTCATTGAATTGTGCTCCCTTCTAGTAAAGAGTTTCACCATTTAATTTTTTGACAACAGTATTAGCAACTACTAGTAGAAGCAAACTAATAACAGAATTGAATAATCCTACAGCAGCTCCAAATGACCAATCTCCTGCTTGCAAACCTCTTTTATATACATAGGTATCAATAATCTCTGAAGCAGGTAGATTCATGTCCGTTTGAAGTAAATATGCTTTTTCAAAACCAACGCCCATAATTCCGCCAACTGCTAAAATAAACAAAACCGCTATCGTCGGTTTTAAAACTTGAAGGTCAATATGAATGATTCTTTGTAAAAGGGAAGCGCCGTCAATCGTGGCTGCATCATGAAGCTGCGGATCAACATTCGAAAGTGCAGCAACATAGATTATTGATGAAAAACCGGCAACCTGCCAAACACTGGATGCAATGAATACGCTTCTGAAATAAGAAGGGTCTGTCATAAAGGAAACATGCTCATCTTGAAACAAAGTCAAAAATTCATTAATCGGTCCTGCTGGTGATAAAAAGATAAATAACATTCCCGATATGACTACTGTTGAAAGAAAATACGGCGCATAAATGATTAATTGGATATTTTTTTTAACTTTGGCCCTTCTCAGCTGATTTAACATTAGAGCCAAAATGATAGGGATGGGAAATCCGATAAGTAGTTCGAATGCGCTTAACTTTATCGTATTCATGAATATTTGCTGAAAGTTTGGAGATTGTAAAAAGTTAGTGAAATGGTCGAAACCAATCCATTCACTCCCCATAATTCCTTTGATCGGGCTGAAATCTTTAAATGCAATTGTAACCCCATACATTGGTATGTAATTGAATATAAAAACCAGGACAACAGCAGGTACTAAAAACAAATACAAGATAAAATTATTTTTGATATAGTTTTTACGGCTTTCTTTACTTTTTGTTGCTTGAAGTGTTTTCTCAGATACCATTCTAGCCATGTAATTTCTCCCCCTCCTTAGGCTTCATCAATAAAATATATTATATTATTCCATTAACACCTATTACGGTAACGCTTTCATAGAAGTTTAAAAATGGAAAACATCTATCTTGTTATAAATATGCTAACCGGTTGA